>JANMUE010000363.1:0-10741 GCA_031391205.1 Lysobacterales bacterium
CAGGTCGGACCCACAATCGGTCTCAGTTCTTCGGCATCAAGGGCTTGCCGCCGATGATGCGCGCCGGCAGCAGGATGATGGCGCGCAGCAACTCAAACACGCCTTCGACGACGATGCCGACCATCTTGAACGGCAGGCAGACCAGCCATACCAGCGGATAGAGAACCAGCGCCAGCAGCGCGAGCGGCCAGCACAGCACCAGCAGAATCAGAAACAGCAGGAACTTCATTCGCTTGCGACTCCTTGGGTTACTCAAGCATTCCAAAAATCCAGACCGACTGAAGTGCTTCGATGCTGAAACACGCCGCCGCGTTTAAATCCGGTGGTTCTATCGTAAACCCACCCTGTCCAGTCGAAGGCACCCATGTACCGTCGCCATCGGTAGTCTTGATGACGGCATCGGCACATGCGCATGCGAAAAGTCATCGGCCCGAACCCGTGGCCGGCTGTCGATTGCACTCCGCCTCGGTTACATTGCGCGCGCACTCAATACCTGAGCTGGAGCTTCCCCGTGTCACGCCTGTTTCTGATCTGCCTGCTGTTAATAAGTGCAACAACATCGGCTCAGGATGAGCGCAATGGCGTGGGCCTGGTTCTGGGCGGTGGTGGCGCGCGCGGCGCCGCGCATATCGGTGTGCTCAAGGTGCTGGAGCGCGAGCACATCCCTGTCTCGCATATCGCCGGTACCAGCATGGGCTCGATCGTCGGCGCGTTTTATGCCGCAGGCTACAGCCCCGATGAGATCGAAACCATCATCACCTCGGTCAACTGGCGCGACATGTTCAGCGACGATCCGCCGCGTGACAGTCTGCCGATGCGACGCAAGGACGCCGATCTGCGCTATCTGCTGAATTTCAAACTCGGCATCCGCCGAGGCAAGATCATTTTTCCGCGCGGCGTATTGCAGGGACAGAAACTGTTGATGCTGTTGCGACGTCTGTCGCTGCCAGTCTGGCATATCGAGGATTTCGACAAGCTGCCGATCCCGTTCCGCTGCATCGGCACCGACATCGGCACTGGCGAGATGGTGGTGTTCGACCATGGCGATCTGGCCATGGCGGTGCGCGCCAGCATGTCGGTGCCGGCCGCATTTGCGCCGATCCGCGTCGACGGCCGACTGATGGTGGATGGCGGCATCGTCAACAATGTGCCGGTGGACGTGGTGCAGCGCATGGGTGCAGTGCGTGTGATCGCGGTGAATGTCGGCGAGCCACTTTCCGACGAAGACAATCTCAACTCGCCGCTGTCGATCTCCAACCAGATGATCAACGTGCTGATGAAGGATCGCACCGACAGCATCCTGCGCGACATGAATCCGGACGATGTACTGATCTCGCCCGATCTTGGCGATTTCAGTTCCGCCGATTTCGACCGTAGCGTCGAAGCCATCGCGCAGGGCGAGAAGGCCGCGATGGCGATGGTCGATAGGCTGCGTCAATTCGCCGTCACGCCGGAGCGCTATGCCGAGATCCGCCAGGCACAACAACGGCCGTTGTACACCACCAGTGATCTGCAGTTCGTCAATGTCGTCAAGAGCCGCAGCAAATCTTCACGTGCAGTAGAAAATGCATTGGCCGCGCTGATCGGAAAGCCGCTCGATCCGGCGAAAGTCGAATCGGCAATCGCAACTGCCTACGGCGGCGGCCAGTACGAACGAATCGTCTGGAAACCGCAAGTGGAAGACGAGCGCACCGGTATTCAGGTGACTCCGGTCGACAAGGGCTGGGGTCCCAACTTCCTGACCTTCGGCCTGCAGCTCAGCGATGACTTCGATGGCCGCAACAGCTATCAGCTGGCGGTCGAGGGCACTTTCACCGGGTTTGAACATCTTGACGGTGAATCGCGGCTGCGCATCGATCTTGGCCAACTGGCCGGTGCGCGTGTCGAGCATTACTTGCCGCTGGGCGACAGCGGCGAATTCTTCCTGTTGCCGTTCATCGACTACCGCGCCGAAAATCAGCCGCTGGCACTGAATGGCAGCAACTTCGCCGAGTTCCGGCTGCGACGGCTGCAGGGCGGCCTGAAATTGGGTTACAACATTTCCAACGACTGGCGCATCGAGACCGCGATGATTCGGGGCGAGAACAGTGCCAATCTTCTGGTCGGCAGCGACATCGCGGATTCCGACTCCGATTACGGCGGACTGAGTTTCGGATTGAGTCACGACTCGCTGGACAACAGCGCATTCCCTACGCGGGGCGATCGCACCGACCTGGTCATCGATACGCATCTGGACAAACTCGGCAGCGATGGCAATGGCGAGGTCGCACGCTTCCGTACCGATCGTGCATTGTCCTGGGACCGTCACAACCTCCTGCTCGGCCTGCGCGCGCACAGCAGCTGGGGCGATGCCGATGTCCTGGAAAGCTTCGACGCGCTGGGTGGCTTCGGACGGCTGTCCGGCTACACCGATCGCGAATTGATCGGTCAGCATTCGCTGCTGGCGCGTGCGGTTTACTACCGCCGCTTCGGCGACGCAACACGGTTGTTCTCGGTGCCCGCATTCGCCGGCGGAACCCTGGAATTCGGCAACGTCTGGGCGTCCCGCGACGACGTCAGCGTCGATTCGCTGATTACTTCAGGCAGCCTGTTTCTGGGACTGGAAACACCGTTCGGTCCGATGTTTCTCGGTTACGGCCGAACCGATACACAACAGAGCGCGGTGTTTCTGACGTTTGGATCGTTGCTGGGCGGGCAGCGTTGAGAAACGTAGGGTGGGTGCAACCCACCATTTGTCGAACGTTCGAGAATGGTGGGTTGCACCCATCCTACGCGAGCGCGCCTGCATCAAAGAACGCTTCCACATCCTCGATCGCACGCGTGATCGGCATCGCCGGCAGGCTGCGCAGGAAAATCTTGCCATAGGCCGACTGTGTCAGACGCGGATCGCCCAGCACCAGCACACCGCGATCACTGATGTCGCGGATCAGCCTGCCCACGCCCTGCTTGAGCGCGATGGCCGCGGTGGGAATCTGGATTTCAGCGAAAGGATTGCCACCATCCTCGCGCATCACCTTGATGCGCGCCTCCAGCACCGGATCGTCGGGCGAAGCGAACGGCAGTTTGTCGATCACCACCACCGATAACGCATCACCACGTACATCGACGCCCTCCCAGAAACTTGCGGCGCCGAGCAGTACACCGTTGCCGGAGGCGCGGAATCCTTCCAGCAACGAAGTGCGCGGCGCTGTGCCCTGTACGAACAACGGCCATGGCCCATTCGCCAGCAGCTCGGCGCATTGCTTCAGTGCGCGATGCGAAGTGAACAACAGAAATGCGCGGCCACGCGATGCATGCAGCACGGGCAGCACCGCATCGATCAGGCGCGCGGTGTAGTCGGGCGCATTCGGCAGCGGCAGACCGCGTGGCAGATAGCACAGCGACTGTTGCTCGAAATCGAAGGGGCTGGGCAGCGAAAGCAGTTCCGGCTCATCCAGTCCCATCTGTCGGGTGAAGTGTTCGAAGCGGCCGCCCACCGACAATGTTGCCGACGTGAAGATCCACGCCGCGCGCATGCGCTTGCGAAAGTCACGCAGCGATTCGGATACGTCCAGCGGCGTCGCGGTCACGCTCAAGCTGCGCTCGCCGACTTCGTACCAGAGCACGTGATCATCCGGCGGCTCGACCATGAACAAGCCGAAACGCTTGAGCAGCATCTCGGCGCGGTCGGTGCAGGCACGCAGACCTTCACTGGCTTCGGCAATGCTTTCCAGTGCTTCGAACAACGCCTGAACCGCACCGCCGAGACTCTTCAGTACCAATGTCACACGCGACTGATCGCGCAACGGTGGCCAGGCTCCCCGCTTGGGCGCGTCGTTGACCGCCAAGCGCAATTCGCGCACCAGATTTTCCAGTCCCGGCCCGATGTGTTGCAGCGCCGCCTTGGTGCCACTGGCTTCGGCGGTCTCGCGCAGCGCATCGCTGGCGAGTTCCTGCAGCTGCCTTGTCGAGATCGTCTCGCCGAAAAACTGTCCAGCGAGTTCGGGAATCTGATGCGCCTCGTCCATCACAAACGCATGCGCACCGGGCAGGATTTCACCGAAGCCTTCGCGCTTGATCGCGAGGTCGGCAAACAGCAGATGATGATTGACAACGACGATATCGGCTTCCTGCGCTGCGCGCCTGGCCTTGACCACGAAGCAGTCGTTAAAGAATGGGCACTCGCTGCCCAGGCAGTTCTCCGCGTTGGAGGTGACACGCGGCCACAACGGAGAATCCTCCGGCACCATGTCCAGCTCGCTGATATCGCCGGCCTTGCTGCGATTGGCCCAGCTCGCGATACGCATCAGCTGATCGACCTGCTGACGCGAATTCAATAGGCCATCGCGGCGCGCCTTGTCGAGCCGATACCAGCACAGATAATTGGCGCGGCCTTTCAGCAACGCCGTCTTCAACCCTCGACCCAATGCCGCCTTGACGCGCGGCAGGTCACGATGGAACAACTGATCCTGCAGCGCCTTCGTACCAGTCGACACGATGATGCGCTTGCCGGAAAGAATTGCTGGCACCAGATACGCGAACGTCTTGCCGGTACCGGTGCCGGCCTCGACCACGAGCTCGCCCTCATCGGCGATGGCAGCCGCGACGGCCTCGGCCATCTGCTGCTGCACGTCGCGTGGCGCAAAGCCTTCGATGCCTTTGGACAGCAGGCCGTCGGCGGCCAGGGCTGCGGCCGCGCTGGAATGCAGCACCTTCTTTTCGCTCACTTCTTCGCCACCGATTCGGCCGGTTCGCGGCGTCGCCATTTCTCGAAATCAGGCAGGCCCCAGGGACGCACACCCAGCACCATGCTGAGCCCAATGCGTTCCGAAACCGGCAAGGCGCTGTCGTGCGCCATCAAGGTGTCGAACTCACGCGCCAGCTCGTTGAGCCGCTGCTTCAGCAGCGCACCGGTCGGGCGCGATACCATCCCGGCCAGCAGCAAAACCTGTTCGTTTTCGCCAGCGAACGGACGCTGGAAGAATTCGGGGATCAGCTTCTTTGCAAACAGCCGCATTACCGGACCATTTTCGCGCCAGCGAAAATTGCGTGCGGTACGCAGCTTGGCGCGGTTGTCGGGCTGCAGCTCGATGATGCGCATGCGATCCAGGCGCACCAATAGACCCACCCACTCCGGTTTGGTGAAGGTGTACTTGCGCAGCACTTCTTCCTCTCGCCAACGGTTCAACGCCAGATACAACGCTAGGAAGAGGCGCGGGTCGCCGACCAGTTCCTGTTCCTGTTCCTCGCTGAGTTCGGACAGCGGCTCGGTATCCGGGCGCGCATGCGCAACGAGCTCCGAGAGTCCTACCTTCAACACTTCGCAGATCTGCTCCAGCCGCGCCAGATTCATTGTCTGCTGCGAGAACATGCGCTTCACCGAGGCCTCGCTGAGCGCCAGGTGCGGCGCCAGTTGCGCGTAGGTCATGCGCTGCGCTTTGAGCAGGCGCTTGATGGCATCGATCAGTTCGTAACGTAGGGCCATGGTGCTGTCTTTCGCTACCGGCAGTGCGGCGACAGGCGCCATCGTAGCGATTTTCTTATTGTTTCGTACCGACGGCCGCGAAACGTTCCCTTCTCCCGCTCGCGGGAGAAGGTGCCGAAGGCGGATGAGGGAGGCGTGCGACACGATCGCATCGTGACGAACATCAATAGCGTGCGGGTCGGGCCCCGCACCTACAACGGCAAGAGCTTCGCGGCGGGACGCCGCTCCCACAACGCCGTTCCCACGTCAGGTTGCCGCAGGAATCAACGTCTCAGCAATATGCTCAACGTACGCTTCGTATTCTTCGTGGTTCATGCGCATGGTTTTCAGCTGCAGCATCATCTGCAGGATGCCCACATACGCCGCATAGGCCAGACGCGCGCGGTTCATCGCATCACGGCGTGACATGCCGAGCGCGCGATAACCGGTGAGCAGATAATTGACGCGGCGGGTCGAGACGCGCTCCATCAGCGGCTGCACCACGACGTGGTCCATGGCCTTCAGTAGATGGCTGTAGATCACATGCGAGCGGATCTCGCGGCTGGTGCGGCGAAACAGTTCATGCAGACGCTGGCGCGGATCGGCGATGGCTTCGATCTGGTCGAACACCGCTTCCTGATCCTGCTTCTCCCATTGTTCCAGTGCCGACTTCAGCAGCGCCTCTCGCGACGGGAAGTGCCAGTAGAAACTTCCTTTGGTGACACCCAGCCTGCGCGCGAGTGGCTCGACCGCCACCGCTGCGACACCTTGCTCAGCAAGCAGATCCAGCGCTGCGATTTCCCAGTCGGAGCTGGATAACCGCGACTTGTCATTCTTGGACGGCAGAGGCTGCACCGCAGACATGAGTGGTTCTCTTTATGGAAGCGAACGAGGGCGACCCCGACCGCGACGCGTGGGTGATCCGATGGCCTATTCTGGACTATTTCAGCCCTATCAGACCATACGGCGTCATGCGGAAATAACTTGTACACCTTGCTGGTCCTTGCGCCCGCCTGCTGCGTTGCACAAAGCGTTGCATAGTTCGACTATGCGCCACTTTGTGCGCCTTGCAGGCGAACGTAAGTCCTGCGCAATCTGTAAAAGTTATTTCCGCATGACGCCTTACCATACGGTAGCGTATTGACAATAACGTAACAACAACTCCATACTGTTGCGTATGGTTACCCCGTCCATCCGTTCCAGGCACCCGCCCCCAGTCATCGCACCGGTGGCGCAGCGCGTGATTGCCGGCGACGGTGTCGAACTGCATGTTGATGCCTATGGCGACGCCGCGCAGATTCCGGTGATCATGGCACATGGCTTCGGACAGTCGCGCCTGGCCTGGTCGGAATCCGCCGCCGCGCTGGCAGCGGCCGGCTTCTATTGTCTTGCTGCTGATGGTCGCGGGCATGGGCTGTCGTCGTGGAATGGCGACACCCGATACCACATGGACCAGTTCGTCGACGACGCGCGCCGTCTCGCCGACCATGCCGGTCGTAAACCGATCTGGGTCGGGGCCTCGATGGGCGGTCTGATCGGCATGGTGGCTGAGGCGGAGACTGCAGGCGGCCTGTTCGACGCCATGGTGCTGGTGGACATCACGCCACGCTGGGAGGCCGAAGGCGTTGGCCGCATTCTCGAATTCATGCGTGCGCACCCACAGGGCTTCACGTCGGTGGAAGAGGCCCGCGCTGCGGTGCTGCACTATCTGCCGCATCGTGCATCGCGCGCCGGCAGCGAACGCCTGGGTAAGATGCTGGTGACCATGCCCAATGGTCGCCTGCGCTGGCATTGGGATCCTCGCCTGCTGGCCGAAATCGGCGAGGGCGTCGAAGCACATTTCGCGCGGCTCAACACCGCAGCCGGAAAATTGAAGCTGCCGGTACTGCTGGTCAGTGGTGGCAAGAGCGATGTCGTCTCCGATACCACCATCGACGAATTCATGAAGCTGGTGCCGCACGCACGGCACGAGCGCATCGCCAACGCCACGCATATGGTGGTGGGCGATGACAACCACGCCTTCACCCAAGCGGTCAGCGATTTCGTTGATTCCCTTTCCTAAATCGAGCCTTTCGTAAACGCGGTGCGGCGCCACTATCCGCAATGAGGAGCACGTCATGTTGAATCTGGTTCCAATACTCGCGCTGATCGCGGTCAGTCTCTATTCCGCGCACCTGCGCAAAAGCCTGCTGACCTGGACGGTGCTCGGCGCCGCAGTGCTGGTAGGCAGCGCCTTCATTCCCGGTGTCGAGCGACTGGCGGTCTACATTCCCGGCGCGTTGTTCGCGCTGATTGCGCTGGTCGCCAACATCAGGCCGTTGCGACGCGCGGTGTTCAGCGGACCGTTTCTGAAGGTCTACCAGCGCATCACGCCGCAATTGTCGGAAACCGAAAAGGTCGCGCTGGAAGCCGGTACCGTTGGCTGGGAAGGCGAGCTCTTCAGCGGCCGTCCCAACTGGAGCGTGCTGGCCAGACAACCGGCGCCCAAACTCAGTGCCGAAGAGCAGGCCTTTCTCGACGGGCCCTGCGATGAACTTTGCCGCATGCATGACGACTGGGAAGCCACGCACAAACTCGCCGATCTCTCACCGCAGGTTTGGGATTATCTGAAGAAGAACAAATTCTTCGGCATGATCATTCCGAAGAAATATGGCGGGCTTGAGTTCTCTGCTCTAGCGCATTCCTATGTCGTCGCCAAATGCGCCAGCGTGTCCGGCACCTTGTCGTCCACGGTCTGTGTCCCCAACTCGCTGGGCCCGGCCGAACTTTTGCTGCACTACGGTACCGAAGACCAGAAGAACCATTATCTGCCACGTCTTGCGCGCGGCGAAGACATCCCCTGCTTCGCGTTGACCAATCCCTACGCGGGTTCGGATGCGACATCGATTCCCGACTTCGGCACTGTCTGCAAGGGGTTCTACAAGGGTGAGGAAGTGCTTGGCATCAAGCTCAACTTCGACAAACGCTACATTACGCTGGCGCCGATCGCGACTGTGATCGGGCTGGCCTTCCGTCTCTACGATCCGGATCATCTGGTCGGCAGCGAACGCGATCGCGGTATCACGCTGGCGCTGATTCCACGCGAGACTCCGGGCCTGGAGGTCGGTCGTCGCCATTTCCCGTTGAATATACCGTTCCAGAATGGCCCGGTACGCGGCAAGGACGTGTTCATTCCGATGCAGCATCTGATCGGCGGCGAGAAGATGATCGGCCAGGGCTGGCGCATGCTGGTCGAATGCCTGAGCGTGGGCCGCGCAATTTCGTTGCCTTCTTCCAGTGCCGGTGGCGTGCGCATGGGCGTTGCCGCGACGGGCGCGTATGCCCGAATCCGCAAGCAGTTCGGCCTGCCCATTGGTCGCTTCGAAGGTGTCGAGGAAGCGCTGGCGCGCGTCGGCGGCTATGCCTACGCCATCACGGCGCTGTCGCGCATGACGGCGGCGGCAGTGGACCTCGGCGAGAAACCCGCGGTGCCATCGGCGATCGCCAAATACCACGCTACCGAAATGGGTACTGCCGTAGTCAAAGACGTCATGGACATCCATGGCGGCAAAGGCATCATCCTCGGCCCGCGCAACTATGTGGGCCGTGCTTACCAATCTGCGCCGATCAGCATCACCGTGGAAGGCGCCAATATCCTGACGCGCAGTATGATCATCTTCGGTCAGGGCGCGATCCGCTGTCATCCCTATGTGCTGAAGGAGATGCAGGCCGCGCAGCTGGCCGATGCTGGCGTGCGCCTGCGCACATTCGACAATCTGCTGTTCGGACATATGGGTTTTGCGATTTCCAATGGCGTGCGCGCCTTCCTGCTCGGTCTCTCGCATTCGCGTTTCGCCACCGCGCCCATCGGTGACAAATCAACCGCCAAGTTCTATCGCAAGATCACGCGTTACAGCGCTGTGCTGGCACTGATGGCCGATACCTCGATGCTGATGCTGGGCGGCAAGCTCAAGGTCAAGGAGAAACTTTCGGGGCGCCTGGGCGACATTCTCTCCAACCTTTACATCATGAGCGCGATGCTGAAGCGTTACGAAGATCAGGGTCGGCCCAGCATCGACCATCCCTTCCTGGCCTGGGCGATGTACGACCGCGTCTATGCCATGCAGACAGCGATCGACGGCGTGCTGCGCAACTTCCCGATCCGTCCGGTGGCATGGCTGCTGCGCGCGCTGGTATTCCCGATCGGCATGCACGAAAAGACGCCGGGCGATCGTCTGGGTCACCGCGTCTGCACATTGATGCTGTCGCCGAACGAAGCCCGCGATCGTCTGGTCGAAGGCGCGTATCTGACGCCCAGCGCCAACAACCCGGTCGGTCGCATGCATCATGCGTTGCCCAAGGTGATTGCGGCTGAGCCGGTCGAGCGCAAGCTGTCCAAGGCGATCAAGGCCGGGCAGATTCAAGCGCTGGAAGCCGATGCGCAAATCAGCGAAGCCGTGCAGAGCGGTGTGATCAGCGCACTCGAAGCTGACCTGGTTCGCGAAGTGCGCGCGCTGACGCATGAGTTCATCAGCGTCGATGACTTCGATCACGCCGAGCTGACAGCGAATGGTGTGCAGCCGGTGGTGGCGAAGATGAAGTCGGCAGCTTAACGCAGCATCCCAGTGCGTCCGACCTGTGGTCGGGCGCTCTTTCCCGAATCGTGCGCTCCGGTGAAGAACGTCCGACCACAGGTCGGACCCACGATTCAATTGCGTGCACGAGGAATCCGCGATGACCAAAGTACTCGCCCTCTACAACAAACTCACCCGCTACCCTGCCGGCCACTGGCTGTTCTCACGCGCGGTGTGTCTGCAGGCACCCTACTTCGGATCAATCCACCCGCGCTTCGACAAGCTCGAAGCCGGCATCGCCGAAGCGCATATCAAACGCCGTCGCAGCGTGCAGAATCACATCGGCACTATCCATGCGATCGCGCTGTGCAATCTGGCGGAGCTGGTCGCCGGCGTCGGCATCGAGGCCACACTTTCACCGGATCGGCGCTGGATTCCCAAGGGCATGCAGGTTCAGTACCTGGCCAAGTGCAAGCACTCCGCGCATGCCAAGGCGCGCATCGATATTCCTGCCGACATCGGCAATGGTGTCGATTGTGTCGTCCCCGTCGAGATCTTCGATCGCGACGGCACCAAGGTCGCGCATGCGGATATCAATATGTGGGTGACGCCGAAAAAATAAAACACCGTGGGAGCGGCGTCCCGCCGCGATGCTCTGGTCTTTGACCTGTAGAGCGGGGCTTGCTCCGCTGCTCTTGATCTGCTCCCAACGTTGGCGAAAGATCAGGAGCAGCGGAGCAAGCCC
>JANMUE010000396.1:0-24756 GCA_031391205.1 Lysobacterales bacterium
AGCAAGCTGCCGCACTCCACTGGCAACACTTGCTTGTTGCAGGGCGGGAGAGACACAATCGGGGCGCAAGCTGTTATGCCGGGAGTCCTGTCCAATAAGGGAGCCGCACCATGTCGCGATCGTTGGGTTTGCGCTGTTTGTTCGTCGTTGCAGGCTTGGGCTTCGCGACGGCAAGCTGTGCCGAGGCAATCACCATCCGCGCCGATGCCTGGCTTCCATACAACGGCCAGACCGACAAGCCCCCGGCTGGTTATATGATCGAACTGGCCGAAAAAATCGCGCGCGCCAACGGTCATACCGTCAACTATGCGACGATGCCCTGGGAGGACGCGATCAAGGAAGTGCGGAAAGGCACTTACGACTGCGTCGTTGGCGCCTCACATGACGATGCTGACGACTTCATGTTTCCCGACGCATCCTGGGGCAAATCACAGAACGCATTTTTTGGCATGGCCGAAAATCCCTGGCGCTACACAGGTATCGAGAGCCTGGAATTGGTGCGACTCGCCTCCATCAAGGACTACACCTACTCCGACGAATTGGATGCGTATATCGAGGCTCACCGCGAAGACGGCAAGGTCATCGTCATCAACAGCATCGGTCGCGCGGCAATAAGTGCGGTGTCGCAGTTGGTTTCGAAAAAAGTCGATGTTTTTGTCGAGAACGTCATGGTCATGAAGCAGACACTGAACACGATGCAGATGTCAGATCGGGTAATCAATCTGGGCACGGTCAATGAACTTAACGACGTATACATCGCCTGCACCCCAGCCCATCCACGCGGCAAGCAATACGCCGCGATGTTTTCCGACGGCATCGTCAAGCTGCGCGCCAGTGGCGAGCTGCAGACTATTCTGGATACTTATGGGTTGAAGGACTGGGAAGGGCCGGGGTCGATTGAACGCTGACGAATGTGTCACGGCGCCCATGCCTTTGTATGTGCTTGCTACCGAACGCCTGGGACACCTTGTAAATTTTTTTGTTGACGTCTTCGTTTGCCTTTTTTGACTTCCGAAATCCCCGATTTGTAGGTACTTCTAGTGACAGCTGAAGTATGAGGCAGCACGCAATCGCCTCGCTTCCAGCGCTGTAGGGGCTTGCCTATCGGGGGAAGTATCGTGCTGAATTCCGCGCCTATCCGCTTTCTGCTCGTCGTCGCCAGCCTGGCGTTTTCTGCCGGCGCCTTGGCCTACGACATCACCATCCGCGCCGATTCCAGAATGCCCTACCGCGGGCCGCAGAACGCTCAATCGGCAGGTTACATGATCGATCTGGCGAGGAAGATCGCGTTGGCCAGCGGTCACACGGTCGACTACGCCAACATGCCGATGAAGGACGCCCTGTACGCTGTGCGCAAGGGCGAGTTCGACTGTGTGGTCGGGGTCACACGCGAAGACGCCGCGGACTTCAACTTTTCCAACCTGTCCTGGGGCAAGTCGCAAAACGCCTTTTATGCAATGACCGACTCATCGTGGCGATACAACGGCCTGCAAAGCCTTGAGTCGGTTCGACTGGCGGTGATCGACGGCTACACCTATTCGCAGGAACTTGATGCCTATATCGCGGCGCATCGCAGGGACGGCAGCGTCGTCGTCGTCAACAACATTCGCCGACCCGCGATCAGTGCGGTGTCACAGATTTCCACCAAGAAAGCCGATGTCTTTGTCGAGGATTTCATGCTCATGCGGCAGACGCTGCAAACCATGCAGATGACCGACCGCGTCATCAAAGTCGGCGTACTCGATACCCCCAGCGATGTCTATCTCGCCTGCACGCCAGCCAACTGGCGCGGCAAGGAATTCGCCGAGCTGTTCTCTGACGGTTTGTCCAAGCTGCGCGACAGCGGCGAGCTGCAGCCTATTCTCGATCACTACGCGATCAAGGATTGGGAAGGTCCGGGCGGCCTGGCGCAGCAGTGAGTCGGTGATGGGTTTCGGTCCTTCTACCGTCGTGCGCTGACTCCTTCTACCGCCTGCGGGAGAAGGTGGCCGCAGGCCGGATGAGGGAGGCATGCGACGCCGCTCGATCGTAGAAGCGAGGTAAGTCGCGATGCACGTGCTGTTGTGGGAGCGGCGTCCCGCCGCGATGCCTTTGATTTTCGCCTTTCATCACGAACATCAATAGCCAGCACCCTTCCGGGTGCATCGTGCCTCCGGCACGACAAAGACTTTCGCGCTTTGCGCGAGTCACCTTTTCTTGCGTGGCCAAGAAAAGGTAACCCAAAAGAAGGCCACCCCTCAGCGTCGCCTTCCGGGCCTCCTGCCCTCCAGGTTCGTGCTCGGCAATCGCTGGTCGGCGGACGCACATCCCTGTGCGTTCGCCGACAGGTCGCATCCATGCGACCTCCCTGCGGGCTTTCCGCGATCACCGATCACCGCCGCTCAGGGGCCCCGAGGAAAAGAAGCGCGCTCCCGGCGCGCAGAAGCAACAGCGCAAAGCGAAGAGCGCTCGGTACGACTCGCTGCCCGGACTGTGCAAGCGCATCGAAATACTTGACTGACCGACCCCGGCAGCCCCACAACGCTTGCACTAAGCTGACTCGCAAAACAGGTTCGGCCGGAATTCGCAGCCAAGACTCACTGAGAAATTCCCATTAACTGCTCGTATTCTTGCGACAGTGAGAACAGCTTCCTGAGCTGAATGTCACTGCCCAAAGCTCTAGCCGCGATAACGAAGGCCGAAACGCAGCGATAGAAGTAGTTTCCTATATCTTGCCGATGCTCGGCCTCGCGCGGAGTGCCCAACATTCCCGCCGTGTGGAATCGAGGGGGAACTCCGCCAAAGGTATCCATGATCTGAGGCGAGGCGGCGTGAACGTACCCGGAATAAACTTTGCTCTCGTCGCTTTGATGTGTCCACTCGGATCTAGCGTACCGATGCTTGACTGGGCGATAGACGCCCTAATCTTGCGTCGGCTCACCATCGGCCTGTCTTGGGCCCCAGGCTTTCCCGTTAAAAGATCAAATTCCTCAGCAAAGAATGCATCTAAGTACTCTTGGTGAATAGGTTCGAGGAATTTGGCAATAAGAGCGGACGAAAGGAACACGATATCTTCAGCGATCTCGTCAAGCACCCGTTGCATTGTCGCTTGTTCCTGGAAGTACCCGTGCTGCAGCAAGAGCAATGCAGCCCTTAACCCCGAAGGCAGCCTCGATAGCTTTTGCACAATTGCTTGGCCCGGCAATTTCTGAACGTGCCGAAATACAAACCCATCTCTAAACGGAATCATGCAAGGAAGAGGAACCGCTTCGCTGAGACAATGCACAGCCTCGTCCAACGCCAACAGGGTCCTGTCGAATAGAAGCTCAGACATTGGATGAGACCAAACGGCAATTATCAACCCACCGCCAACATCGGCGGCAACGGACAATGCAGCGCCGCGCACACCACGCGCAACAGCTCCGCCTCGCCCACCGCTACATGCCCATCAGTAGAGATCGAGGTAACCATGGCTTCGATCAGCATCTGCTTGGCCATGGAATCGAGGGCGTTCAATTCAGGCAGGGCTTGATCCATCGCGGCGACCCAGTTGTCGGGTACGGCGTATTGTGGTGCGGATTGCTGAAATAGGGCGTTGATTCCGCTGGCGAAGGCGCGCCTGGCACCAGCGTCGTCATCGTGACCGAAGGCGGCGATGATGGAGAACAGTGCGCCGATGTGGTCGCGACATTGGACCAGTTTGCGTTTACCGATGGCTGCGGCGCGTGCGGGGTCGAGTACATCGGTGATCTGCGTGGAGACGAGTTTGGCAAGGCAGTATTCGAACAGGCCGATCTTGCCGTCGGCGTGGATCAGCCGTTCCAGCAGGGCACTGAACTGCTCGAGGTTTGGCCGTGGGAAACGGCGGATCGCCGGGAACGCCATCGCCGCCAGCGGCAGTCGCACCATGGGGTGCACGCCAGCAATCCTGGGCTGCAGTTCTTCGGTGGCCGCCATCGCCGACGAACCGGCATGACTGGCAATCAGGCTGAGCTGGCGCGACGCGATGCCGGGGTCGCCATCGACCAACAACGCGAATATCACTTCCATCGCCGTGGCCTGATCGTGCGCGGCCTCCTGCAATGCCTCGGGAATCTGCTTATGGATCGCATCGGCGGTGCGGTAGTCATCCTGCGCGGGATTGCCGACCTGGGTGGACACTTGATGGGGTGTGACCGATATTTCAGCACGTCGCGATGGCAGCGCGGAAGCGGGGGCAGGGCCGCGCGTGGCAGCCGATCCGGTGCCGGCGGCCAAACCTGCAATACCGCTACGTTCCATTTCGGCATCGAGTGCCAGCACATCCACCGGGGCTGACCAGCGTTTGGCGATCTCGGTGTACTGGCTGGGTTTGAATTGAGGATCGAGACGCTTGATACGTTCCAACAGCGGCGGATGTGTCGCGAACAGCGCGGAATAACCGACGCCATCGCCGAACAGCATATGGCTGACTTCTTCGGCCTCGGCATTCTCCAGCTTCGAGCCTTCGGCGAGACCGCCCACCTTCTTCAGCGCACCGGCAATGCCACCGGTCTGGCGGGTGAACTGCACGGCCGAAGCGTCGGCCAGAAATTCGCGCTGCCGCGAAATGCGCGCCTTGATGATGCGCCCGAAGAACACGCCGGTGTAACCGATGATGGTGACCGCGATCGCCGCGATGAAGATCGGCGCCGTGCCCTTGCTGTCGCGCACATGGCGCATGTTTTCCAGAAGCTTGCGGCCGACGATGCCGAGCACCAGGATGCCGAACAACACGCCCATCAGTTTGATGTTGAGGCGCATATCGCCATTGAGCACGTGGCTGAATTCGTGCGCGATCACGCCCTGGAGCTCATCGCGCGTGAGTTTTTCCATCGCGCCGCGGGTGACCGCGACGGCAGCGTCGGCAGGCGAGTAACCGGCCGCGAACGCGTTGATGCCGGCCTCCTGCTCGAGCACATAAATTTCCGGCACCGGAACACCCGAGGCGATGGCGATTTCTTCGACCACATTGCGCAGGCGCCGGTGATGCGGATTGCGCGTATCGGCCGACACCAGAGTGCCGCCCAGCGATTGCGCCACGGCACTGCCGCCGGAACGCAGCGAGGCCATCTTGAACAATGACGCCACCGTGATC
This sequence comes from Lysobacterales bacterium, assembly GCA_031391205.1. GTDB lineage: Bacteria > Pseudomonadota > Gammaproteobacteria > Xanthomonadales > Ahniellaceae > 0-14-3-00-62-12. Next base: position 5,096 of record JANMUE010000396.1, read on the forward strand.
AGAGCAACGGTGCCGATGGCACCGCCGATCAGTGCCCCGGTATTGACACGCACGATCTCCGCCAACGACATGATCTCGCCGTCTTCGCGCGACTGCCCGGCAAACAGTGCAATCACCAGCACCAGATCAATGGCGGCGACGATTGCGAGGACCGCCAAACCGAACAACAACAGCATGCGCTTGGACTGCGCGCGCGCCAGTCTCTGACTCTCGAAAAAATTCATCGCATTGGGCTCAGCATGAGAGATGGACCAACGTGAGACGCGAGCCCGCTTTGGCTCTGCCCCCTCCCCGATGTTCGGGGAGGGCTGGGGAGGGGTTAGGAGACACTTTGCTCGCCTGACTTTCATGGCGCGGGGTGCTTCATCCCGCGACTGGAAAGATCAGGTGAATTTTACCTTCGGGGCTGCACGCATCGTCTCGTCCTCAAGCTTCAGCAGCGCCGCTTCCTTGAAGTTGAACATGCCGGCGACGATGGTGTTGGGGAACATTTCGCGCAGCACGTTGTAGTGCATCACGCCGTCGTTGAACGCCTGGCGCGCGAAAGCGACCTTGTTTTCGGTCGAGGTCATCTCTTCCGACAGCTGCATCATGTTCTGATTGGCCTTGAGGTCGGGATAGGCCTCGGACAATGCAAACAGACGCCCCAATGCCCCGGTGAGCTGCCCTTCCGCGCCGGCCAGCGCCTGCATGGCAGTAGCATCGCCCGGGTTGGCCTGGGCATTCTTCAACCCGCTGACGGCCGAGTTGCGCGCGGTGATCACCGCTTCCAGGGTATCGCGCTCGTGCGCCATATAGCCCTTGGCGATCTCGACCAGGTTGGGGATCAGGTCATAACGCCGGGTCAGTTGCACGTCGATCTGCGCGAACGCGTTCTCGTAGCCGCGACGGCCGCGAACCAGATTGTTGTAGATGCCTACCGCCCAGAACGCCAGCACCACCAACAACGCCAGAAAAACCAGTCCTGCCACCATTGCCTGTCTCCTTTGTTGTCAATATTTGGCTGGGCTTCAGCCACTTGCCACGCGACCTGTTGCTACAATCGAGTGGTCTTTGAAGAGCATAGCATGCACATTTTTTCAGCTATTCGATCAGCATCAGGCTGGGGCCTGCTGATCCTGGCGTCGACCATGCAGCTGGTACAGGCTGCGCCGCAAACCACCCCCGCCCAGGCGGCGGCGGTGACGGCTGCGGTAGCACGACCCGCACCCATCCGGGTGACGGCAGCGCACGAAACCCTGCTGGCGCAGGAGATGGATCGCCTGAGTGCCAGCGTGATACGTACCGGCCAGGTTCCCGGTATGGCCTGGGTGATGGTGTCCAACGGCGCCGTGGTAGATGCCCGCGGCTACGGATTTACCGACGTCAACACGCGCAGTCCGGTGAGTGCCGAAACCGTGTTTCGGCTCGCTTCGCTGTCCAAGGGATTCGCGTCAGCGTTGAGCAGCCTGCTGGTGGACCAGGGTGTTATTGAGTGGGGCGATCGCGTGCAGGACATGGTGCCGGCGTTTCTGCTCAAGGATCACGACGGCGCTGGCCGGCTGCGTATCGACGAATTGCTCAGTCACCGAGTCGGCCTTCCGTACAACACCTACGACCGCCAGCTCGAATCGGAAGAACCCTACCCGATGCTGGTGGAAAAACTCGAGGCGATTTCGCCGCTGTGTTCCGTTGGCGATTGCTACGCCTATCAGAACGTGGCCTTCAGCCTGATCGGTGATGTCGTGTTCGCATCGACCGGTGATTTCTACTCGCACCAGGTCGAGAAGCGCCTGTTTCATCCGCTGGGCATGACCACCGCGACCTATGGACGCGAAGCCCTGCTCGGCAGTACCAGCTACGCCCTGCCCCACGTAGGCAAGGCCGGGAGCCTGCGTTCGCTGATCCCGAAGGAAACCTACTATCGCGTGCCTCCTGCAGCCGGCGTCAATGCCAGTGCCAAGGATCTGGGCGAATGGATGCTGGCGCAGCTTGGCCATCGTCCCGATGTGCTGTCGCCCGAATTGGTGGCACTGATGCACGCACCTCAGGTCGCGACGCCCAGCGAACTTTATTCGTCACCCTGGCGCCGCGCGCGCCTGCGCACCGCGGCCTACGCGCTTGGCTGGCGCGTGTTCGATTACGCCGGGCACGACATGGTGTTTCATGCCGGTGCGGTGCAGGGCTATCGCGCCATTCTCGGCGTGCTGCCGAATGAGGATTTCGGTCTGGCGATCGTCTGGAATGGCGAAGCTGCGATACCCGTGGGCCTGTTCCCGACGCTGATCGATCAACGCCTGGGGCTGCCGGCGCAGGATTGGCTGGAGCTCGCCAAATACAAGCCGCGCACCAAGACCAAGGCGCGGCGCTGATACGGATCGGCGATGTGGGTCCGAGCTGCGCGCGGACGCTTCTGTTTCGATCGTGCTGAAATCAGAGCATCCGACTGAAGACCGGTGCCGTATTCGCCAGACATTCTGCGGCGACGCCCGACACCATCGAATCTGTCCCTCATCCGGCGCTACGCGCCACCTTCTCCCGCAGACGGGAGAACGGCCTCGTTGTCGACTTTTCAAACGGGATCATCACTTCCGGTGAAGCGGTTTCCGATCAAGGCTTCGTACAAAGCCAGCATGAGTTGAAAAAGGCGGGCTTCATCACGGCCAGCAACGACACCCCGTTCTGCTGAATTTTCTGCCTCTCGCCGCAGTTCGATCCGTCTTAGATGCAGCGATGGCGCGCATGACCCACAAACCCGCAAATAGAAACGGCACCCGAGGGTGCCGTTTCTGCTTGCACCAGCAGTGTCGCGGCTAACCCGGATACTTGAACTCGATGCGACGGCTGAGCGTTGACTGAACCGGCTGACCATCGCGCAGGGCAGGTTCGAACATCCACTGCTCCACCGCGCGAATTGCTTCACGGTCAAACATGCGTGGCGGATCCGCACGGGTCACTTCCACGTTGCTGACACGACCATCGGTAGCCACGTTGAATCGGATCTCGACCCAACCGGTCAGGCGACGACGATAGGCCAGCTGCGGATATCCAGGTTGCACCTGACGGACCACCTTGGCATCACGGGTGTCGCCAGCCGGACGCGACGGTGTGGTGGAAGTTGGCTGGCTCACCGGCGGTGGCGCGGCTTCGGTCACGGCCGTAGCCGCTGGACGGGGTTCCCGCTGCGTGGTGCTGGAGGCCGATGCTGGCTGACTCTGCGTGGTCGAAGCAGTCACGGCATCGGCCGCCGCAGTCTGCGCGCGCGTCTGCGCCGCCAGTTGCGCCTCATCTGCTGCGAGACGACGTTCTTCTTCGCGCTGGATGAGGTTCTGAGCGGCGGCGAGACGCGACTTCAACTTTTGCACCGTATAGGAACCCGGGCTCGACTCATCCAGGAGTCCAACGATTCGCGCAGCCTCGCCCACATTGCGCGCGCCGATTTCCTTCTCGGCAATGCTGACGCCCAATGGGAAAAGATCGACCAGTCCCTGGGTAGCCTGAACGTTGTCCTTCTCCTGATTCAGCACGGCGAGGTAATACTCGATCGCGTTGTCGCCTTCCGGCGCAACCAGGCGATCCTGACTGAACGCTGCCGATGCGTTACTCAACAGCTCGGGCACCGTGGCTGGAATCACCGCGTTGCTCGGCTGAGCGCCCGCAACCACTTCGGCCGAAGTGCCCGCTTGTACGCCGGTGGCCGCCGGTCCTGCTACCGGCGCCGCCGGCTCCTTGTCACCGCAGGCACCGAGCATCAGCGCCAGAATCAATACCATGCCGGAGATCGGACTAAACACCCTTTCTCCGAGGCCGCTCCCGATGCGGCTGAAAATCTTGATGTGCATTTGAACATCCCCTTTTACGACTGCCATTGATACCAGGCGACCGGCTCTGCCGTGCCGCGCCCGTTACGCTCGATTATAGACATGAAATCCAGCATGAGCGCTCAAAACGCCAACGCCATCACGATGTGTGCGGGCGCAAAGTACTGGGGACTGGGCAGTCGCGCTATGGCTGCGACATTTGTTTTCACCACTACTGTCACAAATGCCGTGATAGCTGAACGAAACCAGCAGCGATTGGCGATGCGGCAATGCCTGCGGGCGAGGACACCGCGGCAGAAAAATGGAAAGACCAGAAAAAACAAACCACCGCACGCCGGGCAGCCATGCGGTGGTTTAGACCCAACTACTAGATCAGCAGAATGGCTTGCTTACTTTTTCTTAGCAGCTGGCTTTTTCGCCGCGGCTTTCTTAGCAGCTGGCTTCTTGGCCGCAGCTTTCTTAGCAGCCGGCTTCTTGGCTGCCGCTTTCTTCGCTGCCGGCTTTTTGGCCGCAGCTTTCTTGGCAGCCGGCTTCTTGGCTGCTGCTTTCTTCGCTGCCGGCTTGGCGGCGGCTTTCACGGTGACTTTCTTCGGTGCTGCTTTCTTGGTGGTTGCTGCTTTCATGTTGTGTACTCCTGTTGTGGTTGGCAGTTGCTTGCCCGGTTAAAAACCGATGTCAAACGACGCGCGCGCTCACTGCCTTAAAGCGCGTGCGCAATACAGACCCAGACCATTGCCGTGACCAGCGGCAACAAGACGACTGTCTGGGCCAGAAAAAAATGCTTGAGCGGAGAGACGAAACATCGATCGCAGTGGCTGCGATTTGTCTGGCTCGATGGAGGTTTCGTTGATTTGCTTGCAGCTCATTGTTGACTTGTGACTGTCACGCTCGGCGCAAAACTAATTCGTGGCGCGTTGACTGTCAACTGATTTGTTGATCTAGGCCGGTTCACGATTTCGATCCTGCCAAGTTCGTCGACGTTTTTTTCGCCTTCGAGTTCGTCATCGGCGTACCTCATCCGTGCAGACAATCACGCAATGCGCGTGCGAATCGAGCGATGTCATCGGCACTTCTGCACTCGGTTGCGCACACCAGAAGCACGTCATCGGCGTCGGCATAGTCGTCGCCAACCGCTACACCGGCGAGCACGCCCTGCGTGGCCAATGTGTCGATCACTACGCGCGCCGGCTTGCTCAACCGCAATGCGACCTCGTGAAAGAACGCGCCCGAATAGACCTGGCGTACGCCCTCGATCGCACACAGCGCATCGCGCAGAAGGCGAGTGCTCTGCGCCGACTGCAGCGCTACGCGACGCAGGCCTTCGGCCCCCACCATCGCCATGTAAATGGTGGCGGCGGTCACCAGCAGACCTTGATTGGTGCAGATGTTCGAGGTCGCCTTGGCGCGGCGGATGTGTTGCTCGCGCGCCTGCAAGGTCAGCGTGAAGCCCTCGCGACCTTCGAGATCGGTGGTGCGCCCGACGATGCGGCCCGGCATGTTGCGGACCAGCTCCTGCTTGCAGCAGAGGAAGCCGAAGTACGGGCCGCCCGAGGACATCGGCACACCCAGTGGCTGACCGTCACCACAAACGATATCGGCACCAGTCTGCCCCCACCGCCCCGGCGCCTTGAACAGCGCCAGCGACACCGGATTGACCACGGCGATCGCCAGTGCGCCACGTGCATGCGCCCAGTCGATCAGCGCATCGACGTCTTCCAGCACGCCGAAATAGTTGGGTTGCGGGATCACCAGCGCGGTGAATTCGGGCAGCGTCAGCGCCGCCAGCGCCGCCGCATCGATCTTGCCACTGCTGGCATCGAAATCGATCTCGACCAGTTCGATCTGCTGTGTGCCGAGGATGGCGCGCATCACCTTGCGATAAGCCGGATGCACCGCGGTCGGCACCACCACTCGGCGCGTGCCACCCTTCTTGCGTGAACGCTCAGCCATCAGCACGGCTTCGGCCAACGCGCTGGCGCCGTCGTACATCGAGGCATTGGAAACATCCATGCCGGTCAGCCGCGTCATCGCTGTCTGGTATTCGTAGATCAGCTGCAAGGTGCCCTGGCTGGCTTCGGCCTGGTAAGGCGTATACGCGGAATAGAACTCGCCGCGGGTGACGATGGCCCACACCGCTGCGGGAATGTGATGATCGTAGGAACCGGCACCAGCGAAGCACAGCGGCACCCCGTCCTGCGCCGCGCGTTCGCGCATCAATCGGCTGACATCCATCTCGTTGAGGCCAGCGGGTACGCCGGCCAGCTCGCCAATACGCAGCGATGCGGGGATCTCGTCGAACAGGTCTTCGATGCGCTGGGCACCGATCGCCTTGAGCATGGTTTGAATGTCGGATTCAGTGTGCGGAACAAACGGCATGAGCCACTCCAGATGAAAAGCTGGCCGCACGAGGCGGCCAGTGCGAACTTTGCAATGAGATGCTATTCGAAAGAGCGAAGTATTTCGGCATTCGCTTCCCCCTCCCCGATGTATGGGGAGGGATGGGGAGGGGTTAGGAACACCAACCGTTTTTTTTTGCAGCAGGGACTCCGTTCCCCTGCTGAAAAAAAATCAGTGCTCCTCGTTCTCCAACAACTCCGAATAGTCGTCGGGCGACAGCAGGTCGTCGAGCTCCGCCGGCGCGCTCGGCTTGATCACGAAGATCCAGCCATCGCCCCAGGCGTCGCCATTGATGATCTCGGGATTGTCGCTGAGCGCCTCGTTGACCGACACCACGGTGCCCGAAATCGGACTGTAGACGTCCGACGCAGCCTTGACCGACTCGACCACTGCAGCGCCGTTGCCGGCGTCAATGTGATCGCCTACGGCGGGCAACTCGACATAAACCAGATCGCCCAGCTGGGACTGCGCGTGCTCCGAAATGCCGACGGTGACATTGCCGTTGTCTTCGAGGCGCGCCCACTCATGGGACTTGAGGAACTTCAGATCACCGGGGATTTCGTTCATGGCGATGCTCGCTGGAGATGATGGACGGAGTAGCTGCGAAGAGCGGCGCGATTGTAGCCGAGCCGCGTGGGAACTGCGTGAGGAACCTGGAATCGGAAGTGAATCAGTTTGAAATTCCGGCCATGAACTCCTTCTCCCGCTTGCGGGAGAAGATGCCGAAGGCAGATGAGGGAGATGTTCGACAGCGCTCGGCGTCCGCCACACGCACCGCAACAATTCCTAACATCGTCGAACGTTTCCCTCATCCGGTCCTGCGGGCCACCTTCTCCCACGTAGCGGGAGAAGGGGTTCGTTGCCAATATTCAATTGAGTCACACCCTGCAATCAGATTCCAGGACAGGGCTGACCATCGCGCACAAAGGGGAATTTAACCATACGCACCGGCACTTCGCGTCCACGGATGTCGACGCGCAGTGTAGCGCCGGCCCCTGTGGGGACACGCGCGAACGCAATCGACTTGCCCAGCGTCGGCGAGAACGACCCCGAGAGAATCTCGCCGTCACCGCGATCACTCAGCACTTTCTGACCGTGGCGCAGCACGCCCTTCTCGTCCATGACCAGGCCGATCATTTCGCGCTTGATGCCCGCTGCCTGCGCCGTCAGCAGCGCCGCACGGCCGATGAAGTCGCGATTTCCGTCCAGCGCCAACGTCCAGGTCAACGCCGCTTCTAAGGGCAACACGCCCTCGTCCATGTCCTGACCGTAAAGATTCATGCCCGCCTCAAGACGCAGGGTATCGCGGGCCCCCAGGCCTGCAGGCTTGACGCCGGCATCGAGCAGCCGTTGCCAGAATCCGGCGGCATCCTGCTCCGGCACCATGATCTCGAAACCGTCCTCGCCGGTGTATCCGGTGCGTGCCACGAACATGCCGTCGATATCGGCACCGACGAACTTGCCGAGCTTGAGCGCCGATGCGCTGCCTGCGGCGGAAAGCAGACCCGCCACCTTGGCGCGTGCACTCGGGCCCTGCACCGCGATCATCGCGAAGTCACGACGCTCCTGCAGGGTGACGCCGAATCCGCTGGCATGCCGCGCCAGCCAATCCATGTCCTTGTCTCGCGTAGAGGCGTTCACCACCATGCGGAAAAACTCATCGTCGCGGTAATAGACGATCAGGTCGTCGATCACCCCGCCCTGCTCGTTGAGCATACAGCTGTAAAGCGCCTTGCCTGCGGTCTTGAGCTTGTCGACGTTGTTGGCCAGCAGATAACGCAGGAACTCGCGTATGCGGGCGCCACGAATATCGACCACGGTCATATGCGAGACATCAAACATACCCGCATCGCGGCGCACCTGATGGTGCTCATCGATCTGCGAGCCGTAGTTGATCGGCATGTCCCAGCCGCCGAAATCCACCATGCGCGCGCCCAGCGCGCGATGCGTTGCATTTAGAATGGTCTGCTTGGTCATGACGGATTCCGAGTTTTGGGCTGGATCGCGGGCGCGCAGCATAGCGAGCGGCTTTGCCGGTCGATAGCAGTCGCTGTTTGACTGTCTCCGTGGGACGTCGCTTGCACATTGTGGGTCCGACCTGTGGTCGGACGCTTTCTCCAGCGCGGACCGGTTGGCAAGAAGCGTCCGACCACGGGTCGGACCCACAGGGTTTCAAGCTGATCCGTTACTCCGCGCCAGCAGATCCAACGCTGGCTGGACCTGGGGCATGCGATCAATCGCTGCCGCAACCCGTGCCAGCGCGGCAGCCAATTGCATCGACGTTGCCGCGGTGAGCGTGGCATGGCCGACCTTGCGCCCGGCACGCGGTGTCTTGCCGTAATCGTGAAAATAGCCTTGCGGTTCCTGCAGCACCGGCTCGCGATCCGGCAGATCGCCGACCCAGTTCAACATCGCCGACACACCCTGCGAAGCCGTGCTGCCCAGCGGCAACCCGGCGACGGCGCGCAGGTGATTGGCGAACTGGCTGCAGTCGGCGCCTTCGATGGTCCAATGGCCCGAGTTGTGCACGCGGGGCGCCATCTCATTCGCCAGCAACTGCCCCTGATGTTCAAACAGTTCCAACGCGAACACACCGACATAGTCGAGACGATCGGCCAGCAACTGGGCGAATTCGAATGCCTCGGCGGCAACCGCTCCGCTGTCCGGTGCCGGCGCCAGACTCAACGACAACACCCCGTCGGTATGCCAATTCTGCGTCAATGGATAGGCACGGAATTCGCCATCCTGTGCGCGCACCGCCACCACCGAGAGTTCGCGCTCGAACGGCACGAAGGCTTCAAGAATCAATGGCGCGCGCCCCAGCGCAGCCCAGGCCGGTGCGATGTCATCTGCGGATCGCAGGCGGTACTGGCCTTTGCCGTCATAACCGAGCCGGCGCGTTTTGAGAATGCACGGGTAGCCGATTTCGTCGCAGGCGCGCTGCAGATCTTCGCTGGAATCGACGGCGCGAAACTCCGGCGTCGCCATGCCGAGTTCCTGGAACAACTGTTTTTCCTCAAGGCGATCCTGCGCCACCGCCAGCGCATCGGGGTTGGGAAACACCGACAGCCGATCAGCCAGCCAGTGCGCCGAATCGGCCGGTACATTTTCGAAATCAAAGGTCGCCACATCGACTTCGTTGGCGAAGCGCTCGAGGGCGCCGGTGTCGTGATAGTCGGCAACGATCAATGGCGCGAACTGCGCGGCGCAGGCATCGGGGGCCACGTCCAGCACCAGAAAGCGCAGCCCCAATGGCGCGCCGGCCAACGCCAGCATGCGCGCCAGCTGCCCACCGCCGAGTATGCCTATGGTCTGGGTCATGGCAGCCTCGGATCGGATTTGCTGAGTACCTGCTCGGTCTGCAGGCGGCGGAATTCATCCAGGGCAGTGGCGGCGCGCGGATCGTTCAACGCAAGAATCGATGCCGCCAGCAGGGCCGCGTTGATGGCACCCGCAGTGCCGATGGCGAGCGTACCGACCGGCACACCGGCGGGCATCTGCACGATGGACAGCAGCGAATCGACACCGTTGAGCACCCGCGACTGCACCGGCACGCCAAGCACCGGCAGGCGCGTCTTCGCCGACAACATGCCCGGCAGGTGCGCCGCACCACCGGCGCCCGCGATGATCACGCGCAGGCCACGGCCGATCGCCTGCTCGGCGTACGAGAACAGCAGATCCGGCGTGCGATGCGCGGAGACCACGCGCACTTCGTTGCCGATACCCAATCGATCGAGTGTGTCGACGGTGTGTTTCAGCGTTTCCCAATCGGATCGCGAACCCATCACCACACCTACGTGCACAGCTGCCTCGCTCATGCTTACTTTGCGCCTCGCCGGACTGGGACGCCGGTCGCTGCTATCTTAGCCGCTCACCCACAAAGCGTAGCTGTCATGGTTCTGGATTCCCGCTTTCTTTCGATACTCTGCTGCCCGGTCAGCAAAAGGCCATTGCTGGCGCTCGGCAAGGCCCGCACTGAAGTTCTCAACCAGGCAATCAAGAGCGGCCAGGTGCAATTTGTAAGCGGTGCAACGGTTACCCAACCGATCCAGGAAGGTCTGATCAGCGACGACGCCAAGGTGATCTACCGGATCGACGACGGTATCCCGGTGCTGCTTCCGGATGAGGGCATAGGCACAACACAGCTGCACGATTTTCCGCAATGAAGCCTGCGCTGGATCAGGTACGCGTCGATGTCATGCGCGCCCTTGAGGAAGACCTGGGCGCGGTCGATCTGACTGCACAACTGCTACCAGCCTGGGCCGACGGGCGTGCTCGCATCATCACCCGCGAAGACGCGATTCTGTGCGGTCGGGATTGGGTCGAGGCCGCATTTCGTGCACTCGACACTGATGCTCGGATCGAGTGGGACAAGAGCGATGGCGACAGCGTGCAGGCCGGTCAAACCCTGTGCCTGATCAGCGCCAAGGTGCGCGCCATCGTCAGCGCCGAGCGTACAGCGCTGAATTTTCTGCAAACCCTTTCCGGCACCGCGACGACGGCGCGCAAATACGCCGATGCCGTCAAAGGCACGCGCACACGCATCCTGGATACACGCAAGACCCTGCCCGGCCTGCGCGCTGCCCAGAAATATGCGGTGCATTGCGGCGGCGCGGTGAATCATCGGGCCGGACTCTATGACGCGGTGCTGATCAAGGAAAACCATATCCGTGCTGCCGGTTCGATTGCCACCGCCATCACCGCGGCGCGGGCCATCGCAGGTAAGCGCATGATAGAGATCGAAGTGGAGAACCTGACGGAGTTTGAGACCGCACTGGCCGCAAAACCCGATCGCATCATGCTCGATGAACTCAGCATCGACGATATGCGCCGCGCCGTCGCACTGAATGCCGGCAAAGTCGAGTTGGAGATATCGGGTGGCGTGTCGATCGAGCGGCTGCCGGAACTCGCTGCCATCGGTGTCGACTACATTTCAGTCGGCGCGCTGACCAAGCATGTGCGGGCGATTGATCTTTCGCTCAGGATGGAATGACGCCGATACGGATGGCATTGTAGGAGCGGCGTGAGCCGCGATGCTCTCGCCCTTGAATTTGCAGAGCGGGGCTTGCTCCGCTGCTTTTGATCTGATCTTGACGTTGGCGAAAGAACAAGAGCAGCGGAGCAAGCCCCGCTCTACAAAAGTCAGATCAAGAGCATCGCGGCTCGCGCCGCTCCCACCAAGCCGCGATCAGAATTGAATCACGCCAGTCGCATACAACGTACCCGCCACTGCGGCGGCCAGCATGATTCCGATGAAGACCCATTTACCAACCCCACTACCTTCAGTGCTATCGGTTTTGGCAGCCGGCACAGCGGCGCGCTTTGCAGTTTCCGAAGCCGCGGAGATTTTCTGCATTTCCAGTGCCGGCGAGACCAGCATGAAACGCACCGTATCCAGGCGCAGCTCTTCGCCGGGCTTGAGCATGCCGGTGTGTACACGTTTGTCGTTGATGAAGGTGCCGTTGGCCGAGCCGATGTCTTCGACCGCGATGCCATCCGGCATCACCTGCAACTTGGCATGGTGGCGTGAGACTTCGTCGGATGGAATGCAGATATCGCAATCGGGCTGACGCCCTACGGTCATCGTGCCCTGCAGCGCAAAGTTCTTGCCGAAGGTGCTGCCGGAGACGCCGCGCAAAATGTATTTCGGCAAGGCCTGGCGCACCTTGGTGCGGCCATCTTCTGCTTCTTCAGCCACCGGAGGTTTGGTGACCGACGGAATCTGGCCAGTCTTTTCAGCGGTAACGACGCGTGCGCCAATCTTTCCGAACAGGATAATGTCGCCCGGCTTGATCGCGGTATCGCCGACCACCTGCTTGCCATTGAGCGCCACCGCATTGGCGACGTTGCTCAAGCGCAACATGCCGCCCGCTCCACCCATATGCACTTCGCAATGCTGCGCGGCTATGCCTGCCGCCATCAGCACGACGTCGGCTCCGGGGCCGCTTCCGATGCGCGTGATACCCGATTTCAGTTCGGCAGGGGCATGCTCGCCATTGGGGAAAAGGAGTTTCATTGCGCTCGGAGCTCCGGGGTCGTCTTATTCTTTAGCTGCCAATCATAGCGGAGCCGAGGTCCAGGCATAGTCTCCAAGTCTCGAAACATGACTTTGGACCCTGGCCGCCACGAATTTTCCTGGTTTTGGGGGCAAAATCCGCCGCTCCAGACCAACGGGAACATCTGAACAAGTCCGCAGCCGCGATAGCCCCCTGAGTCAGGGGGCGAAAAACCGCAGGTTGACCAGCTTCGCTGTTGAAAGCGACCAGCTGACGCTGTTAATAACGACCAGCTCCGCTGTTGAGAGCGGGGGTGGCAAACACTAAGGAACCTCTGAACAAGTCCGGAGCCGCGACAGCCCCCTGAGTCAGGGGGCGAAAAACCGCAGGTTTTTCGGGGTGTGGCAAGCAATAAGCTGTGTAGCGAAGACGATGTGGTGACTTATTCAGAGCTTCCCTAAGTGTCGAGCGAAGTCAAAGTGATGACTTATTCAGAGCATCCCTAGGTCAATCGATCTCACGCGCAACCCGCATTCCCACTGTATTGAAACCGGTGTCAGTGTCAAAACTCGGACGCAACCCCAGATCCAGATCGCCGCCAGTCGTCGCCCAGGAGCTGCCCATGGCGAAGTGCTTGCGACATCCGGACTCACAGTCCGACACCCATTCACGCACATTGCCAGCGAGGTCGTAAACGCCTGCCACGGCGTCGAACTTGCGCACCGGGGCGGTTTCGGCAAAGCCATCACCGCAGGCCAGTGCTTCCCGCTCGCGATAGCTCGCAGCAAAGGTTTTGTCGCCGATATTGGCGCGGCAATTCTCGCCCTTGCCGGAAGCACGCGCCAATGCCGACCATTCACTGGCATTCAACAACCGATAGCGCTTGCCGGTTACCTTGGACAACCAGTCCGCATAAGCCTTGGCATCGTCCCAACTGATACAGACCACAGGATGATCGCCGCCTTGTTTGAGGCCGGAGTCCTGCCAGGAACGTGAACGCGAACTTCTGAACAACGACTCGCGATCGCGACAACTGGGACGCGTCGCGCGCGCGCGCGATCCCTCTGCCGCCCAGAATCGGCGGAACTCAGCGACGCTGGTTTCGCCGCGCGCGATACCCAGGCGCTTTCCGCCGACTGTGGCTACCACCATCGCCGGACCCGCCTGCTTGGCGCCCTCCAGATCGTTGAACAGATAGCCCGGCTTGCCGACGGCCGCAGCGCGCTTCAACCCCGCGACTGCGTCCGTGTTGCCGGGGTGTATCTGCAATACCCGATCGAACGCCGCCTTGGCACCCGCGCCATCCCATTTTTCAACAGCCTGCGCACCCGATGCCAACAAGGGCGCTGTGAGCTCCGATCGCTGACGCTCAAACTGCGTGCGCAATTCCGCCGTGGTATCAAAAGCGCCCGCCACTTCGATGGCGCGCTGCGAGTAGTCGATCCACTCCGGGACATTGCCGGCAGCGAGCCGCTCGGCCCCCATCTTGGCAAAGGCGCGCCCGGTATTGACCAAGCCGGTCTTGGCTTCGGCACTGTCGGGGCGCATGCGCAGCAACAGGCGATAGCGGTCGGTGGCATTGCGACCCGGCGGCTGTGACAGTCGCTGGGCGGCAATATCTGCGCGCCCCATGGCGGTAAGAAACGCGATGGGATCGACCACCGTAGTCGCCAATGCCAGCCGCATCTGCTCCTGCATGGCCGGGTCCATATTCGGATCGTCAATCAACAGCCCAACGTCTTCGTCCTCAGCCACGGTTGCGTCCAATGGCGCCACTTCGGTGGCATCCACAGGAGGAGTTTCAACAGGGGCCGCAGCCGGATTCGTCACCTCATCGACAGGTTGCGTGCTGGCCTTGATCGACGCACTGATCGAACCTTCCTGACCACGGCGCTGTTGCCACATACCTAGCACTACCAGCAGCGCGCCGCCCAGCACCAAGGCAAACACAATCCAACCGACGCGTGATGACTTTGCCACGGCAGGTGGCGGCGTCACGGGAGTGGCGTCCGAATGCATCTCCACTGACTTGGGCACGGCCCGATTTGCGATCGGCGTGGGGCGATCCATATGTGCGGTAGTCGACGCCTCGGGCACTACCACGGGTTGGGGCGCAGGCGGCTTCACCAGCGGCGGCGGTGCCGGACGAACCGGCGGCAACGGTGCCGGCTTACTCACCGCCGTCACTGGCACCGTAGGAATCGGCATTGCGACGGTGGGCACTCCGCTGGCATTGCTCGGTGGCGTGGCATGTCGTGCCGGCCCGATGCGCGGCTCAAGTCGGGCCAGCTCCGCAAGAAATTCTTCGGTGTCCTGGAAACGCTCGACCGGGTCTTTGGCCATCGCCCGGTCGATCAGCGTCTGCCAATGCAACTTTTCTTCGGGCAGCCGCGGCACCGGCTCGAACACATGCGCGTAGGCAATCGCAAATCCATCATCGCCGTTGTAAGGCGGATTGCCGGTGACTGCTTCGAACGCCAGCGCCCCCAGCGAATAGATATCCGAGCGCCCATCCACCTCGCCACCGCGCGCCTGCTCGGGGCTCATGTAGTGGCTGGTGCCTACGCTGACGCCGGCATTGGTGATACGCGAAGTCTTGGTGACGGCGCGGGCGATGCCGAAATCGGTCAGCACCGGGTTGTCGTTGATATCGAACAGCACATTGCCCGGCGCCACGTCGCGATGCACGAAACCGCGCTGATGCGCATAGCCCAGCGCCCGCGCCACACCCGCCAGCACGCGCACCACCTCGGATTCCGGGGTGCCCTGGTGGATGCGCTTGAGAAAATCCCCGTTCGGCAGGTGCTGCATCGAGAAGTAGTGCAGTTTCTCCTCGGTGATACCGACGTCATACACCGCGACGATGTTCGGATGTGCCAGCGAAGCCAGCGTGCGCGCCTCCTGCATGAAACGCCGCGAAAAGCTCGGATCCGACACCATCGCCGGATTCATCACCTTCAGCGCCACCTCGCGTTCAAGCGAAGTCTGCACGGCGAGGTAAACCATCGCCATGCCACCAACACCGACTTCACGCTTGATCAGATAACCGGGAACCTGGATCACGGAGGGGGCTCAGGGGAGCAAGGCTAGGGATTCTAGTCGGTTCGGGTCGCCAAATGGCACTGCCTGGAAAAGACCGCGGCTGCAACCGGGAGCTTAACGCGCCAAGGGTGGACCGAACCGTAAGACAACAGCAGAAAAAACGGAGCCCGGCAACGCCGGACTCCGTGTTTGCTGAGACGACAGCAAACGCCCTCGGCCAATTTTTCAACCCTCAGCTATCAAGGGTTTCCGCGCACCGCGATGGTCAACCGCACCGGGTACGGCGGCTGCGAAATGGAACTCGGCGATGCAACAGAACCTGGTTTTGCGGGTTGCAGAACCGGCAACTCGCCAGTCTCGAAGCCAGAACGGAATATCGTCTCGCTCGGGCCCAGCGTGGGCGTGAACTCGACATCACCAAATGCCAGCGTGGCGATCGGTGAATTCACCGTAACGGTGATCTGCACGGTCCGTGTCTGCATCGGATCGGTGCCCATGAAGAAACTGGACGGCGAAACCGTCACTGTCGTTCCCGCTGGCGCGCCACTCGTATCTGCCGTCCAGGTTGCATCGTATCCGTAGGCGTTACGGAAGGTACGGGTGAATACATAACTGCCCACAATAGCGGTGTTGCGAAGGCTGGGCAGATTCAACTGGCGTACCGCATTGGCTCCTGCCGTTGCCGGATTGGCCGCCAGGAAGTTGGCAAACGTTTCGTTCATAACCAGGCCGGCGCGTGCCGCCTTGCTCAGGTCGATACGGCCGTTTCCGACATCGTCTGTGTCCCAGGGCGTGACTTCATTGTCCTTGCGTCCAGTCACCGATGTGGTGAGCTGAAGCGCCGATTTCACTTCCTGTACCGTCCACGTCGGTTGCGCCGAACGCAGCAGCGCCGCCGCCCCGGCGAGATGCGGGCCGGACATCGACGTACCGGAAAGGAAAATGTATTCGCCAAAGTTTCCGCTGGACGCCGCGTAGATGTTGCTGCCGGGCCCGGTGATATCTGGCTTGGTGATATCGAAGGTGTTGTTGGGCCCACGCAAACTGCTGACGCTCAATACATCCGCCGCGCCGGGATCGATGACGCGCTGCGAAGGCGCCACGATGGTCATCTGGGCGGTCGGATTGGCGGTCAGGAAGTCGCGAAAGGTCTCGCCAGGTGCCCTGCGAATGGCGATGGCGGGAATCGTGGTGCCTGGGTCCGCAGTAACGTTCATGTTCAACAACGGGCCAGCTGTGTGATCGAAGATCACCGCGCCCACGGCACCGGCGGCAGTAGCGTTGTTGATCTTTATCACGAACGAGCAAGCGACACCCGGCGACAATGGACCACGCTGGATCAGCGCAATCTTGCCAGTCATCGAACCCGCGGGGAACGCGGTACATCCGAAGGCATCGCCCACCGCCGCCGCATTTCCCACCTCGGCGGTCACCGTCGTGAGGTATTGGACACCAGAAGTGCCCGCACTGGGAACATCCTGCAGACTGCCGGCCACGCTGACCGGATTGGTGACGAGGCGGTCATGCGTCGAGTTGGCAACCGTCAGCACCCAGGGGCCGCGGTGATTGACCATGCCAATTGCGACAGGTTGCGTGGGCGGACGCGTATTGCCGGCCGAAGCAGCCACCAGGATGTCGGCATTCACCATGTCAAGGAAGCCACGATCGCTGTCGATCCCGCTCCAGGGATTATTACCGCCGGAGATCGAGAAGTTCATCACGTCGATCTGATCAACAATCGAAGTCTGGATTGCCGCGTTTATGGCCACGCTACCGCATCCGGCGGCGCCGGACGGCAGGGTGTCGCCGCAGACTTTGTACGTGATCAGGCGTGCGCAAGGCGCCACGCCAGTGATATTGAAACGCGCAGGGACTGCATTGGCCAACGTGCCAGCGACTACTGCGCCGCCTACCGCGGTGGAGGCCGTGTGCACGCCGTGACCGGAGCTTCCCGTATTGGTGTCATCAACGAAGATAGAAACGTCCTCGCCGTTGCCAGTGGCACAATTCGATGTGTTGCAGTCCTTGGTACCGATCACCTTGGGCGTGCCGACCGAGAAGCCGCAGCTGGCATCGTTGATGAAGGACGGATGATCGGGGTTGCCACCGGTATCGAAGATCCCGACTACCACCCCTTCACCGCGGGTGCCGACACCGGAAAATGTGCCCGGACCATTCCACACCGCAGGCGCCTGAATAAATGCCGGGCCGGCATCGGTGTCAAGTTCATAGATCACCTCGGCCTCGACACTCTTGACGCCAGCAATGCTACGTACCCGGGCAGCCTCGTCAGCAGACAGCGCCAATGCGACACCGTTCATGGTGATGTCGTAACGATGCGTAGGCTCCAAGCTGCGCCCAAGGATGCGTCCCATCTCGCTCAAATACATATCCTGACGATTGGCCAGATAATTACGATAGGAAAGCGCCGCCATCGATCGCGCGTCGAGCTTGCGCGAACCGACTGCGCCCGGCGCCGTTGCCATAAACGTACCCCTCTGCCCATCGTTGTGGAGCAATCCCGGCTCGGTGAACGTGATGATGTAGTTTGCGCCCTGCGCAACCGCGGATGCGGACTGTCCGAGCGACCGGAGGCCAGGATGTGCAGTTGAGCCCGAGACAACGACGCCGGCGGGCGCCGCATCGACTGCGCCGAACCCGAACAAAGCGATAGATATGGCCGATGTGAGTACGCCAACCCGAATAGAACTCTTCATGTGTGTTGCCCCTAGACTGGATGAAGTGCGGATCGGCGGCTTTCCATGCGCCGAACCCGGATCGTATGTGTGCGTCCGCAGCATTCCCGGGCGGACGATCGGTTCCTTATATCAGCGCATCCAGGCATGGACAACCGCCCGAAGGCGCACAGTCAAAACATGCGTTTTGCACGAACCGGATGACAACGACAGACAATCGCGCAGCACAGAAATCCGAACTACCGGAAAGGCGTCGGACAACGCGAAACAGCTACCTATGCAGCCCGCAGAAGGGCGCCACAATCCGCAAGTCTGGTACTGGCTTGCCCGGAAGTGCGCCTGCTGCTGAGATAGGTGCATGAACCCCATCGTCTACGCCATCCCAGTGTTCTTCCTGCTGATGGCGATCGAAATCGCCGTGGCGCGCATGCGTGGCCGCAGTGCGTATCGGGTGGCGGATGCGATCAACAGTGTGGGCCTGGGGACGATGTCGCAGGTGCTCAATGTGTTTGCGCGGCTGCTGAGTTTTGGCGTCTATCTGTGGGTCTATGAACAGGTGCGCCTGTTCGAGCTGTCGCAGACCTCGATCGCGGTATGGCTTGGTGCCTTGCTGGCCTACGATTTTCTGTATTACTGGCATCATCGACTCGGCCATGAGGTGAATATCCTGTGGGCGGCGCATGTGGTGCATCATCAGAGCGAGGACTTCAACCTCAGCACGGCGTTGCGCCAGACCGGCAGCGGATTTCTGCTGGGCTGGGTGTTCTATTGGCCGATGGCGCTGCTGGGTGTGCCGCCACTGGTATTCGCCAGCGTCGCGTTGATTGATCTGCTGTATCAATATTGGATTCATACCGAGCAGATCGGACGCCTGGGCTGGTTCGACCGGGTGTTCGCTTCACCGTCGAATCATCGCGTGCACCATGGCGTCAACGATCGCTATGTCGACAAGAACTACGGTGGAATTCTCATTCTTTGGGATCGCCTGTTCGGCACCTTCGAAGAGGAGCACGATGACGATCCGGTGGTGTATGGCACACGCTCACCGCTGCGCAGCTGGGATCCGATCCGGGCGAACGTGGACACCTATATCGATCTGGCGCGCGACAGCTGGCGTGCGCGGCGCTGGCCCGACAAGCTCAGAGTCTGGATCGCGCGACCGGGCTGGCGTCCGGAGGATGTCGCGCAGCGCTATCCCAAGCCTGCCTTCGCCATCGAAAGTGTGCGCAAGTTCGAGACGTCGCTGTCGCCGTTCGCCAAGGGTTACTGTTTGCTGCAATTCGTGCTGATCGTGGCTGGCGGAACGCATTTTCTTGCGATCGTGAAAACACTCGATACGAACCAGTCCGCTCTATATGGGATTTTCGTCATCGGTTCGCTGTGGATACTGGGTGGTCTGCTGGAGGCGCGACCGCTGTTTCGCTGGCTTGAGGCGCTGCGACTGCTGCTGGTGGCCGGCTGCGTCGCCGGCACGCAGTCCTGGTTCGGCATCGTGTTGTCACCGATGACATCGGTGCTGGTCGCTGCGGTGCTGGCTGCGTCTGCGCTTGCTGCGGCGCTGGCGCTGCGCGCGGCTATGGCTAGCAATGAAACGGCCGAGGCCTGAGGCTGACATTGCGCGTAGGGTGGGTGCAACCCACCAATGTCAAACCTTCGAGAATGGTGGGTTTCACCCACCCTACGCGCAGGATCAGGCAGAAAGCGCGCACAGAAATGGTGCAGTTTTGTGG
>JANMUE010000398.1:0-1352 GCA_031391205.1 Lysobacterales bacterium
CGATAGGGACAGCAACAACGGCCACTGCCCACGTGTGTACATATCCTGCAACAAATCGAGCAACCAATTTCCGCTGGCCACCATGATGTAGGCAAACCAGGCAATCGATAGCAGCAGGTCCATACGCGAGGCCAGTTGCCGGGGCGCTGCATTGTGACGATCATAAATGCGCATGAAGCCATAGTGCTGGCGCATGAAATGCCAGGGATCCCATAGCGTCAGAAGAATATAGAAATACAAAAAGTTTTCTAGCGCGTAGCCCTTGGCATTGAGGTAAGCGAGTACGCCCAAAGCAAACGACAGGGAAATGATCGGCGCAAAGATGAAGTGCCAGTTGTAACGCCGGAACAGCTCCACATCACCGTAAACGCGAATGAAGGTGGGCAGGTGATGCGCCACCGTGAACACCACATGCGCCAGCAGCACCAGCGTCGCGCCCTTGGCGGCGCCAAAGTAGTACATGCTGAACAACGCCAGCGCCAAGGTGAGCACGGGCGCAATGATGATGAACAATGAATCCTGAACCGGGCTGAGTAGCCAGTTCTGCGAAGGCAGTTTGCTCTGCCCCGTGTGAGCGCGCGTCGAGGACGATGGGCTTACTCCCACCAGTTCCCCCACGCTGCTCGAACCTATGGTTGCGGTCGCGCTTTCTGTAGTCATCTACAGGCGCAGACGCGCTACAGCGCCCGCACCCTACCTTGGTGCATCCGAAGCGACCTAAAGCATGACCTACCAGGGTGTAACCATCAGCAAGTGATCCTCCCCCGCCAAAGGGGAGGTTGTGCTGACATCAACCAATCACGCGTGCGCAGACTTCCAATAGCGCTCCCGGCAACAACCCCAGCGCCAGCACCGCCAGTCCATTGGCACTCAGCACGGTACGCAGCGCGCTGCCGGCTTGGATGACGCCATTATCAACGGGCGCATCGAAGTACATCAGCTTGACGATGCGGATGTAGTAGTACGCGCCGATCACCGAGAAGAACACGGCGACACCCGCGAGCCAGGTGTCACCGATGCCGATCACGGCTTGGATGACGGCCAGCTTGGCAGTGAAGCCGACGAACGGCGGCACACCGGCGGTGCTGAAAATCAGCATGGCCATCACGGCGGCAAACCAGGGGCTCTTCTTGGCCAGACCCTTGAAGTCGTCCAATTCATCAGCCTCAAAGCCTTGGCGGGACAACAACAGAATCACACCGAAGGAACCTACGGCAGTGAGCACGTAAGTAATGGTGTAGAACATTGCCGCTTGATAACCCTGCGCCGTACCGGCCAGGATGCCGAGCAAAATGAAGCCCACATGCGAGATGGTCGAATACGCCAGCATGCGCTTTAAGTTGGTTTGCGCG
>JANMUE010000458.1:0-8016 GCA_031391205.1 Lysobacterales bacterium
CAAGCCCCGCTCTACAAAGGCAACGGCGAGAGCAGCGGAGCAAGCCCCGCTCTACAAAGGCAACGGCGAGAGCAGCGGAGCGAGCCCCGCTCTACAAAGGCAACGGCGAGAGCAGCGGAGCAAGCCCCGCTCTACAAATCACCCACACCCTGCGCAATGCCATCCTGTCCGACTTCGAGCAGGCGCAGCGTATTGGTGGCGCCCTTGAGTTCCATCGAGTCTCCGCTGGTGAACAGCACCTTGTCGCCTATGCTCAGCAGTTTGTTGTTATAGAGCTGCTTGACCGCTTCACGCGCGGCTTCGCGTGGCGCCAGGCCACGGCTGTCGAAGGCGACGGGAAACACGTCGCGCATCATTGCCATGCGTCGCCGCGCCCATTGATGCCGCGACAGGCTGTAGATCGGCACCGATGAGCGGAAGCGCGACAGATAACGCGCCGTGCCGCCGCTCTCGGTCAGCGCGATGATGGCGCGCACCTTGATGTGTTCGGCCAGGAACATGCAGGCCATGGCGATCGCCTGATCGGCACGCTCGAGGTTGCGCGGTGCCGCCTCGAAATCGGTGTCGAACTTGAACTGACGCTCGGCGCCGAGACAGATACGCGTCATCGATTCGACGGCCTTGATCGGGTACGAACCCGAAGCACTCTCCGCCGAGAGCATCACCGCGTCGGTGCCATCGATCACGGCATTGGCGACGTCCAGCACCTCGGCGCGGGTCGGGATCGGGTTGTCGACCATGGATTGCAGCATCTGTGTCGCGGTGATCACGACTTTGTTGCGCTCCAGCGATTCGCGGATGATTTTTTTCTGCAGACCGGGCAGCTCGGCATCGCCGATTTCCACGCCCAGATCGCCGCGCGCCACCATCACCGCATCCGAGGCATCGATGATCTCACCCAGTGCTTCAATCGCCTCGGCGCGCTCGATCTTGGCCACCATGGCCGCTTCCAGCCCGGCATCGCGAGCGAGTTGGCGGGCGTCGTGGATGTCCTGCGCGCTGCGGCAGAACGAGACGGCCAGGAATTCGACGCCGATCTTGGCGGCCGTGACGATGTCTTCCTTGTCCTTGTCGGTGAGCGCGCCCAGTGACAATCCACCGCCCAGACGGTTGAGCCCCTTGCGGTTCGACAGCGTGCCATCGGTCAACAACGTGCAGCAAATGCGCTCGCCCTTGAGCGCGTCGACTTTCAGCGCAATCAGGCCATCGTCGAGCAGCAGGGTATCGCCAACGTGCACGTCATTGATCAGACCGAGATAGCTGACACCCACGGCAAGCGCATCACCTGGCGGGGCGTTGGCACTGCAGATCAGGTCGAAGGGCTGCCCGGCGCGGACGCTGACCTTACCCTCGGCAAACTTTTCGATGCGAATCTTGGGACCTTGCAGATCGGCCAATACCCCGACTTCGCGGCCTATGCGCGCGGCGATGCCGCGCACCATTTCGGCGAGCGCGGTATGTTGGTCGGCGGTGCCATGCGAGAAGTTCAGGCGCACGATGTTGACACCGGCACGCAGCAGTTCTTCCAGGACCTCGGGTGTATTGGAGGCCGGGCCGAGAGTGGCGATGATCTTGGTTCTACGCAGGGATTCGGACATGGACAGTGCGGTTCGCTTCGTTGGGTTCGGTCGGGAGTGTAATGGTTTGTTGTGACTTCTGTAGCGCGGCAGCGTGTGGGAGCGGCGGTCGTCTCTCGGCATCCTGCCTTCGACGACACTTGTGCATCCATGGACGGCGTCCCGCCGCGATTGCCTGGGATGCGGCAATGTTCAATCGCGGCGGGACGCCGCTCCCACCTGAGTAAAGATGTCCCCCATGGTAGGCGACGTGCTTGCCCTACAATACGAGCCATACCGGGACAACAGGCAACAATGACCGACACCAGACTCACCTCGGCGCAGTCCACGCGCGAGGACGATGTGATCGAGGCCACCATCCGCCCCAAGAACCTCGCCGAATATCTTGGCCAGGTGGCGGTGCGCGAGCAGTTGTCGATCTATATCCAGGCGGCACGGCAGCGCTCCGAGCATCTCGATCATGTGCTGATTTTCGGGCCGCCGGGCCTGGGCAAAACCACGCTGGCGCATGTGATCGCCAACGAACTTGGCGTCAATCTGCGCCAGACATCGGGTCCCGTGCTGGAACGCGCCGGCGATCTGGCGGCACTGCTGACCAATCTGCAGCCCCACGATGTGCTGTTCGTCGACGAGATTCATCGCCTCTCGCCGGTGGTCGAAGAGGTGCTGTATCCGGCGATGGAAGACTTCCAGATCGACATCATGATCGGCGAGGGCCCCGCTGCGCGCTCGATCAAGCTGGATCTGCCGCCGTTCACGCTGATTGGCGCGACCACGCGTGCAGGGCTATTGACCTCGCCGCTGCGTGATCGCTTCGGCATCGTGCAACGCCTGGAGTTCTATTCGCGCGAAGAGTTGTGCCTAATCGTGCAGCGCTCGGCGCGCATCCTCGGTATTGCCTGCGATTTCGAGGGTGCCGACGAGATCGCCCGCCGCGCCCGCGGCACGCCACGCATCGCCAATCGCCTGCTGCGGCGCGTGCGCGACTATGCCCAGGTCAAGGGGACCGGCGTGATCACCCGGCCCATCGCCGAACTCGCCATGGAAATGCTCAAGGTCGATGCCGAGGGTTTCGACGCACTGGACCGGCGCATGCTGACCACGATCATCGAGAGTTTTGACGGCGGGCCGGTGGGCGTGGAGTCGCTGGCGGCAGCGCTGAGCGAGGAGCGCGGTACGCTGGAAGACGTGATCGAGCCCTATCTGATCCAGCAGGGGTTTCTGATCCGCACGGCGCGCGGGCGCATGGCCAGTGCCAAGGCCTACAAGCATTTCGGCTGGAAGCCACCGCGGCAATCCGAGGCGCTGATCCCGGATTTGTTCGAGCCGGAGGCGTGATGATGCAATTTGGTGACAACGGCATTTTGTGGGTCCGTGCTGTGCACGGACGCTTTCTGGTGAATACAGCCGCTCCGGCAAGAGCGTCCGACCACAGGTCGGACCCACAGTTCTTTTCATGACCTCAATTCCCTTCACCTGGCCCATCCGTATCTACTGGGAAGACACCGACGCCGGCGGCGTGGTCTACCACGGCAGCTATCTCAGATTCCTTGAGCGGGCGCGCACCGAATGGCTGCGTTCCATCGGCATAGATCAATCGCGGCTGAAGGCCGAATACGGATTGGTGTTCGTTGTCAGCTCCGTTTCGGTATCCTTCCGCCGTCCCGCAAGGCTGGACGACGAACTTCTGGCCACCAGTCTGCTCAGCAAGCGCGGTGGTGCCAGTCTGCATTTCCAGCAAACCCTGATCCGGCCGGCGAGCAGTGAAGTTCTGCTCGAAGCCGAAGTGCGGGCCGCCTGTGTGAATGCCGAGAATTTTCGCCCCAAGCCCATACCATCGGGTCTGTTCCTCGATTGAATTGTTTTCGGAGTGATGCATGGATCCAACCATTGAAGTAACCCAGAACCTCGATATCTTGAACCTGGTCTGGCATGCCAGCATTCCGGTCAAGCTGGTGATGGGTTTGTTGATCGCTGCCTCGGTGGCGTCGTGGACGATCATCTTCGGCAAGTCGCGGGCGCTCGATGAGGCCAATCGCGAGGCCACCGATTTCGAGGAGCGCTTCTGGTCGGGCACCGATATGGCGGCGTTGTTTCGCGATATCGGCAATCAGCAGGGCGACCGCACCGGGCTTGAAAGCATCTTCGAATCCGGGTTCCGCGAATTCGCGCGACTGCGCAGCCGGCGCCAGATGGACTCGCGCACCATGGTCGAGGGCGCTCAGCGCGCCATGCGTGCCGCTGCCGGGCGCGAAGTCGACAGGCTGGATCACAATCTCGAATTCCTCGCCAATGTCGGTTCGATCAGCCCGTACGTGGGCCTGTTCGGCACAGTCTGGGGCATCATGATCTCGTTCCAGGGCCTGGCCAACATGCGCGAGGCGACTATTGCCACGGTGGCGCCGGGCATTTCCGAAGCCTTGATCGCCACCGCCATGGGCCTGTTTGCGGCGATCCCGGCGGTGTGGGCCTATAACCGTTTCTCGACCCGCGTCGAGCGCCTGAACACCAAGTTCGATGCATTCCAGGAAGAGTTCTCGTCCATCCTGCAGCGCCAGGCGCATATCGAAGACAATGGCTAAGCTTTCCTGCGGTCGGAAAAATCACCCGGCCACAGGAAAGCGTTCATTGCTTCCTAACCCCTCCCCAGCCCTCCCCGGACATCGGGGAGGGAGTAAGAGCCCTAAGCTCGACCCTAGGTTGTTTAACGCCCTCATGAAAAAACATACCAGCGTGGGGCTTCTCTACAGCCTACCTAACCCCGCGTTCTGCTTAGGCGCGTTGGAGTCGACATGGCCCTAGCCACCAAACGCCGCACGCGCCGCAAGCTCAAGGCCGATATCAATGTCGTGCCTTACATCGACGTGATGCTGGTGCTGCTGATCATCTTCATGGTCACAGCGCCGCTGCTCAATCTGGGTGTGGACATCGATCTCCCCGAGTCGCGTGCCAAGGCCCTGGTCACGGACTCCGATCCAGTGCTGGTGTCCATAGGCTCGGACGGCACCATGTATCTGACCCTGGGCAAGGGCGGCCGCGAACAGATCGACAGTGCGACATTGGTCAAGAAGGTTTCAGCATTCGTTCGGCAGAATCCAAAGGTACCGGTCGTGGTCGGCGCAGATGCTTCGCTCGATTACGGCACGGTGATTGGCGTGATGGGTGAGCTGCAGCAGGCGGGCGTACCCAAGCTCAGCCTGATGAGCCAGCCGATCGCCGAGAAGAAACGCTAAGGCGTGACGCTCCTGGCTTTTGTAGAGCGGGGCTTGCTCCGCTGCTTTTGCTCTGCCCTTGACGTTGTAGAGCGGAGCAAGCCCGCTCTACAACGTCAAAGGCGACACGTTTCAATCAGGTGAAAAATACCGCAGTGAGCAACAGCGCCGTCAATGTTCGATCCCTGGGCTATGCCTTGCTGGTGCATCTGGCGTGCATAGCCATGGTGTTTCTTGGCCTCTTCTGGACCGAGACCGCCAAACCATTGAGCGTGGCCGGTCCGATCATCGAAGCCACCCTGGTCGATTTCAAGGCCGCACCGCTGCCGGCCGTCAAAACCCCGCCCAAGCCGGCACGCCCAGCACCACCCAAGCCGGCTCCGCCCAAGCCCAAGCCACCCGAACCCAAGCCCGTAGTCGAAGAGCCGCCGCGCGAGGTGACGCCGCGTTCGGAAGACCGCGTCGACCAGGAAGAGGTGCGCATTCGCGCCGAGGCGCTGGAACAGGCCGAGAAGGAACAGGAAGAGAAGATCCGCAAGCAGCAGGTCGATCTCACCGAGCCGCCGCCCGAGGATGAGCTGACGCGCATGGAGCGCGAACGCCAGGAGCAAATGGAAGACATCCGCCGTCAGCGCGAAGCCGCCGAGCAGAAAACCCAGCTCGAAGAGCGTGCATTGGC
The DNA here is from genome assembly GCA_031391205.1 of Lysobacterales bacterium. Taxonomy (GTDB): domain Bacteria; phylum Pseudomonadota; class Gammaproteobacteria; order Xanthomonadales; family Ahniellaceae; genus 0-14-3-00-62-12. The sequence continues at coordinate 5,469 of JANMUE010000458.1, forward strand.
GCAGATGCAGACGCAGAACAAACAGGCCGAAATCGACCGGCAGCGTGCGCTGGAGCAGCAGAAAATGGCCCAGATCGCTGCCCAGGAAGCTGAGCGCGAAGGCAACGAAGGCGAGAGCGACGCCTTGCTTGACCGCTATCTGCTGGCGATTTCCAACCAGGTGGACCGCAACTGGTCGCGCCCGGATACCATGTTGCAGGGATTTCGTTGCACGGCCCTGGTGACCCAGATTATTGGCGGTGAAGTGATCGGTATTGATCTCTCGCGCTGCCATGGCGATGCCGAAACCCTGCGCAGCGTTGAGGCTGCAGTCATGCGCGAGCCGTTACCTTACCGCGGCTTCGAAACCGTGTTCGACCGCCAGCTCCAGATTCCATTCTGTTTCCCGAGGGAACTATGCATACGATGAAAGTCCGCTTTGTCCTGAGTCTGGTCCTGCTTTTCTGCGGCAAGCTCATGGCGCAGGGCCTGGTCGTACCGCCGGTTACCGGCAGCCCGACGGCTCGCCCGATCACGATCGTGCCCTTCGCCTATGAAGGCGCCGGCATGCAGCTCGAAGTCAATCTCGACGAGGTGGTCAGTGGCGATCTCAATCGCAGCGGCCAGTTCAACGCGCTGGGTCGCGACAACATCGTCGAATATCCGGTGCGTGCCAATGAACTGAAGTTCGACACCTGGCGCATGCTCAAGCAGGACTACATCGTCATCGGCCGGGTGCTGGACGCTGCCGACGGCGCCGTGCGCATCGAGTTCGAACTGCACGACGTCGCCACCCGCCAGCGCATGCTGGGCCTGGCACTGGGAGCGCGCCGCTCGGATCTGCGCGGTGCCGCGCATCAGGTCGCCGACTATGTCTACGAAAAGATCACCGGCGTGCGTGGCGCGTTCTGGACACGCATGGCCTATGTCACCTCCACCGGCCTTGGCAAAAGCACGCAATACGCGTTGATGGTGGCCGATTCGGATGGCCAGAACCCGCAGGTCGTGGTGCGCTCTGGCGAGCCCCTGCTCAGCCCGGCCTGGTCGCCGGACAGCAAGAAGCTGGCTTATGTGAGCTTCGAGCGCGGCAGTTCTTCGGTGTATCTGCAGGAACTGACCACCGGCAGCCGCCAGATACTGGCCTCCTACCGCGGCATCAATGGCGCGCCTTCGTTCTCGCCGGATGGCACCAAACTGGCGTTGACCCTGTCGCAAAGCGGCAATCCCGAGATCTACATCATGGATCTGGCCAGCCGCCGCACCACCCAGATCACCAAGCACTACGCCATCGATACCGAAGCGGTCTGGACGCCGGACGGCCAGAACGTGGTTTTCACCTCGGACCGCGGCGGCAAGCCCCAGCTTTATCAGGTCTCGGCCGCTGGCGGCGATGCGATCCGTGTCACGCAAAAGGGTGAATACAATGCCCGCGCCACGATTTCCGGCGATGGCAAGAAGATTGCTATGGCGCAGGGCACGGGAAATGTGTATCGTATTGCGGTTCTGGACCGATCGCGCGGTGGGGCCGATTATACGACGCTCTCGCCCGGCAATCTGGATGAATCGCCGAGCTTCGCACCGAACGGAAGCATGATTTTGTACGCCACTCGCGAGGGAAAGCGCGGCGTACTGTACGCCGTATCCGCCGACGGGCGGGTTAGGCAACGGCTGGTTCTGGCGGATGGCGATGTGCGTGAACCGGCATGGTCGCCGTTCAGACAGCGTTAGTTTTGGCAGGCCGGGTACACGGTCTGTCGTGATTTGAAATACCAACCTCGAGGAAAAAACGATGAACAACCCGATGCGCGTAATCTTGATGGGCCTGCTGGCCGTTTCTTTGGTCGCTTGTAAAAAAGACACCGTAGTGACCCCCCCGGCGACGGATGACACGACTCCGCCGCCCGTGACAACCACGGAGACGCCCGACAACAATGGCAAGTACGACGCCAGCGATCTCGACAGCGACTCCTGCCTGCGCCAGCGCGTGGTCTACTTTGATTTTGACCAGGCCGACATCAAGTCCGACGCCGCCGCCATCCTGGCCTGCCATGGCAAGTACCTGAGCGATCTGCCGGGTTCGAAGATGACGCTGGAAGGCCATGCCGACGAGCGTGGTTCGCGTGAATACAACATCGGCCTCGGCGAGCGCCGTGGCAATGCCGTTTCTTCGGCACTGCAGGCCAACGGTGGTTCGGCTGCACAGATCACCGTCAACTCCTACGGCGAAGAGCGTCCGACCTGCTCCGAGTCCGATGAGAGCTGCTGGGGCAAGAACCGTCGCGTCGAAATCGTCTACACCCAGGCTCAGTAAGCCGGTGGCGACCGCGATCCTTCGGGATTGCGGCTGCGACGACTCCGCGTCACCCAAACCCCCGCTTTGCGGGGGTTTGTTTTTTTGGGTTGTGGGTCAATGTTCTTGTGGGAGCGGCCTCCGACGCACAAGGAAGTGCAAGTGCCGTCGAAGGCAGGACGCCGGAGACGGCCGGCCGCGCTTGGGGTTCGAATATCTCCCATCGCGGCCGGCGGGCGCTCCCACACGCAGCCTGCTCAGCCCGTGTTTGGTTTTCCC
>JANMUE010000567.1:0-1458 GCA_031391205.1 Lysobacterales bacterium
CGACCCGATTCGATAAAGCGATCCCGCGCCACCCAGTACGCAGCTAAGCGATTCGATAAGGTCTCGTCGGATCCTATCGCGTCGGGCCCTATCTCATCGGGCAGCGGAGCGATCAGTTCCGTCGATTCAATGGAAAATTCTTGTAGCAGCTTGATCAGCCGATCACGTGGCAGCGAATCGGGTGCGTAGGTGATGCGTGGCGCGCGATACGCAACCACCGGATGATCGTCGGTGTTGATTGCGGCGTTGCCGGCGAAGCGCTGCAACGCTGCCGGTCCAGCAACAAAACTGCCCAGCAAGGCGAATTCGTCTTCGATGCCAATATCAGACAGTCTTTCCGGTAGCGCCGTGCTAGCGAAATGTTCGTGTAGCGCAGCGATATCGAAGCGTTCGGCATCGCTGCGCCCGACCAGCCCGAGCACCGGCGTCTCAAGACTGTTGCTGGCCAGCATGGCCCAGCCGTTCGGATACACAGACACAAACGACTGCACAATGCTGCGCAATGTTTCCAGGTCAAGCTGATGCAACGGTAGCCACTGGCAGAAGATGCCCTGTGGGTTGAGCCGGTGTCGCACCGCCTCGAAATGTTCCACCGTGTACAGCGAGCCGGAACCGCTGCGCGCCGGATGAAAGTTGTCCGAGACGATCACGTCGTAGTACTGATCGCTCGCACGTACGTAGCGACGCGCATCTGCGGCCAGCAGGTGAAGACGGGGATTGGCTGCGCCGTTGGTAAATGCCTGTGTGAAGTTTTCGGATGCGTTGATCACCTCCGGCAACAGTTCTACCGCATCGACCTGTAAGGCAGGAACTTCCGCCGCTGCAGACGCAGTGATGCCGGTGCCCAAACCGAGGAACAAGGCACGTGTGGGTGCGGGATGCAGCAATACCGGCAGCAACGCCTGCCGCGCATCGACGCGCAGTGTCGAACTACTGCCTTCTTGTTGTCGGTTATTAATACGTAGCACTGCAACGCCGTTGGCATCTTCGACCACGCTGACGGCAGCCATGATGCCTTCTTGGTAGCTGACGACGTGCCCGCCATCGGGAACGTCGATGAAGGCCAGCGGTGGCGCCCACAACGCAATGGCGAGCATCGCACTTGCGGGCGCCCACACACGCACAGTGAACCAAGTGCGCCACGTAGTGAGCGCGAGATATCCAAAACAGATCAACAATAACGCGAGCTTGGGTCCCAGCGCGGGAAATGCCAGCACGCCAAACACGATAGGCGCGGCCGCAGCGCCCAGTGTATTCGCGCCCAGCGCCTGTCCAAAGCTGATGCCGGATACACTGGCGCGCGCACTGAGATGACTGAACAGCGCACCCATGACCAGGGTCGGCGGACCGAAGGCAATCAGCGCCAGCCCGGCTTCGGCGGCAATGGCCGAGGTCATGTTGGCGCTAAAGACGGCAAGTGCCGCAGATTTAATCTGTACTGCAAACCACAGGCTTGCC
>JANMUE010000569.1:0-20444 GCA_031391205.1 Lysobacterales bacterium
GGAATTGACCTCCAGAAACTGCAGCGCGCCACTATCGGCATCGGCTTTGAAATCCGCCGCGGAAAAATCCAGACCCATGCGCCGGTTCAATTTTGCCAGCGGCTCGGCAATGCCCTTGGGTATACGCGGCAAAGCCTTCACACGTGTGGTCGACGAGGTGCGGTAGTCCAGCACTTCGCTCTCGATCTCGAAGGCCATCTGCGCCGGGCCGATCTGGAACACGCGGATGTCCGGTGCCACCAGCCTCGGCTGGATGATCGCCGGCGCCGCTGCACCTCCGTCGATATGCGCCGTCTCCGGCAATACTTCGGCCAGCAGTCGGCAGTAGTCGCCGCCATTGATCGGTTTGGCGATCAGTGGCCGGGATGAGCGTGCCTGGATCGCATGCACATCATTGCTGACCCAGCTCTGCGGCACCTTAAGCCCGGCCAGCGCCGCCCATACCAGCTGCACCGGTTTGTTGATTGCGGCGAGATGGCGGCGATTCGGCACCCGGATGCGCGCTGTGCTCATCGCATAACTATGCAGGGCGGTAAACCATGCCGAAGCCCGCGCACCGACCTCGGGGCGGGTGTCGTGATCATCGGCGAACACGTCGTAGCGCACGAAGCAGGCACGCATGCGCAGCGGCTGATCGTTGAAGCGCAGCCGCCCGCTCTGTACATCCCAGTCGAATACGCAGCGCTCTGCGTCACCGCTCCAAATACATTGGTGCGGCGCGCGCAGACGTTCTGCAGCGGCCTGCAACGACACGATACTGGGGTCGTTGCGACCGCCCGAAATCACCAGCACCGGTCAGAAGCTCAGAAACGGATTGCCGCCGCTGGTCGGCCCATCGCCACCGGCATCGTCTTCCTCGCCCACCACCAAGGTCGTGAGTACTGGCGATCCCTTGGGTAGTTTCGGAAATCCGGGGCCATCTTCCTCACCCAGCGCCAGCGTCGTATGCCAACCGCCTTCGGCCTTGGGTTTGGTCGGAGGCAGTGTTTCCGCGCCTGCGGTTGGCGTGGTGATTTCCTCGCCGATGCGCAACGTGGTGATCGGGCCTTCCTCGCCGACACGCTTGGTGGTCGGCAGCGGTGGGGTCTCTTCACCTACCACCAGGGTCGTTGGCAGATGCTCGCCGATCTTCTTTGTGATCGGGCCTTCTTCGCCCTTGAGCTTGGTGGTGATGCCTTCCTCGCCGATCGCGAGTGTGGTCGGATGTTCCTCGCCCAGAGCCAGTGTGGTCAGCTTCGGCGGGTTGCCGTTCTCGCCTTCCTCGCCGACTGCCAGTGTGGTGATCGGCACCTCTTCGCCAATCGCCAGCGTGGTGATGATGGTCTCCTCGCCCACCACCAGGGTCGAAATCCTCGGCTTGGCCGCTTTCTTGCCTGCCTTTTTCGTTGCCATCACTTACGCCTCCAAAGCGCGGCTTGTGCCGCAGATTCAACGTCTACAGTGATAAGACAAGAGCGGGTGGCGCACAGCTGTCGATTTTTACAGGCAGGGGGTATGGCGCGGCTCGCGCATACTTGCGTGAAGCCGTAGAGTGGGCGCGTCCATCATGTAGTACACGAAGAAGGGTCGAACCGATCCGCCCTTCTGAACGCTAACATCCACCAACCCAGGGGGAGCTGACCATGAACAGAATCACCGCATTTCCGATCGTCGCCTTGCTTGCGCTGTTCGGCGGCTGCGCCCATCATCCGCGTCCAGACACCGCTGGCAGCGAAGTCTGCCACCCGATCAGCGACCAACGCATCGCCGATCTGTTCACGCGCTGGAACGACACGCTGCTCACTCGAGACGCCGAAAAAGTCGTCGCCAACTACGCCGAAGGCTCGGTGTTGCTGGCCACACTGTCGGCCACGCCGCGTGTAACCGTGGAAGACAAGATCGACTACTTCGAGCATCACTTCCTGCCCAAAGGCCCCAGTGGCAGCATCGAATGGAGCCGCAAGCGCATGGAATGCAATACTGCCATCGACACCGGCCTGTATGCCTTCACCTTCAGTCCCAGCAAGGAAATCGTCCACGCCCGCTACACCTTCACCTATCACTGGAGTGGCGGACGCTGGTTGATCACCAGCCACCATTCCTCGGTGCTGCCGCCCGGGAAATAGGGTGGGCAAAAGCCAATCTGCAGCGCCGGAGGTCTTTCCGGCGCTCGTCGGAGCAGGCAACGATTTCGAGTATCTGGCGGGCAGCGTCGCGAGGACAGTGGGCGCTCCGGGTTTCGAGCCGGTGGCGTTGCCCGATCGTCCCTTCGACGACGAAGACTACGACCACCACCATCTGCTGTGGGCGCGCCGACTCGATGCACCGCAGGCTATCCAGTCGGTAAGCCTGCATACGCGACAACACCGGCGCGGGCGCTGTCTGGCACATCTGAATATCTGGTTCAAACTGACGCGTCTGTACGAAAGTCTGTCGCAATTCGCGCCCGAGGAATTTCCACCGGAACGCCGCGACCTCGTGCCGGATCATCTTTCTGCCGTCTTCGTGCGCCTGAATATGGATACGTGGATGCCGTTCGCGCAACAACCGCTGGATCCCGGTTTCAGCCAGCGCCCGGATCTGAACTTCAAGATCCGCCCGGGCCGCGGCCGCGGGCAACGCATGGCGAAATTCGATGCGATGCTCGATCTGCAACTGATCCCCGTGTTGCAACGGCACTGGACCGAAATCGAGCTGGCCGATCTGGGCTGGCGTGCACGTGGCTGCTATCGCTGGGCGATCGAGAAACGCTGGCAGCTGCTCGCCTGCTTTCATGCCGGCCAGGCGGATCAATGCCTGACCCTGATCCGGGCGCATCCGCACTGCCTGGGCGAAACCCGCGATCAGCGCGACGCCGCAATGGCATGGTTTGAAGCGCGGGCAACCTGAAGCGCCCAGCGCAGCCGCCATTGCCGAAGAATCCTGGTGACGAGCGCGTCACTGGTTGCTGATGATTTTCCGCCCACCCACCCCGGTTGAGTTGCTTTGCCCGCTTTCCGCGAGATAAGGAACGGGCGCCTGATTGCGTCCGCAAGCGTGGTTCTCGAAGTCCCGGTGTCTTTTCCTGGCAGCAGCGATTGCCGGGCGGAAAGCGCCACGCCATAGCAACTGGAAACTCCATCCACCCGAAGACCGCAGCAGGCCCGGAGCGGGCCGTTGCCTCTTCAACTTGAGAGGATTCAAACCATGTTCAAATCATCCCGCATCAAGATTGCAGCACTCGGCGCCCTGGTGTTCGGCGTCGCCATGTCCGTCGGTGCAACCCCCGACTTCCCGGTACCTCCGCCGCTCGAGGAGAACGGTCCCTGCTGGTCCTGTCATACCGCCTGCGACGAGGCACGAACTGCCTGCGTGGCCAATGGCACCGGCTACTGCATACCCACCTACCGCGCCTGCGTGGCGAATTGCGCCTACACCATTCCGGGCTGCCAGATTCCGTAAGCCTGCGACCGTACGCCCATAAATAAGCCGGGGCTTAGGCATTGCCTCCGCCCCGGCGCTCTGGAGAACGCATGAAAATTCTTTCCGTCATCATGGTGCTGTTGATCGCCGCGACGCTGGGCCTGGGCGTTGGCTATCTGTATCAAAACAATCCGTTCGCCGAGCGCGCGGGCGTGGTGGTCAAGACCGGCGACTTCAGTGCGATTCAAACCCGGGTCGATTCTCAAGTCGTGATCTACACCATGGCGACCTGCCCGTATTGCAAGAGCGCGAAGAAATTCCTCACCGAGCACGGCGTGCGCTACGCCGAGCTTCCGCTCGATATCTCATTGCCCGCACGCGACGAGGCCAAGTCCCTGGGCGCTACCCGGGTGCCCTTCATCCTGATCGGCAGCAACAGCGTCGAAGGCTTCGACGAGGAAGAGATGCTGGCACTGCTCGACAAACAACAACTGCTGTGATTCCATCGCGCGCCGGACGAACAGTGCCGGCGCGCAGCCCGATCCGGGCGCCTCAGTCCTGATCCTGCTGTACCAGCGTATAGCCAGCCGGCACCAGGCTACTCAGGTGATCGGGGGGTACCGGCACGTTGAACTGGAAGCGGTAACGGATTTCCATATTCGCCGCGCCGGTTTGTTCCATGGCGATGGGCAGGCCTTCGGCATCGACCCACAGCAGCAGCTGCATCGCGCCGACATCCAGCGCCCAGCCCTGCGCCTCGCGTTCGTCGATCATGCGGGTCTGCTTCAGCTTTTTGGCCTCGCCCTGAAATGCGCGGATCTCTTTCAGCCAGTCCAGGCTTGCATCCGGCTTCGCCTGAACGTTTGGCAGCGGCATGACACTGGCTTCCCTGGGCTCATGCAGAAGTATCATCACCTCGTGCCGCGCCTGGTCGACGATCACACTCATCTGCTCGCCGACATCGGTGCGCAGGCTGCCATCTGCGCCGACCAGCATCTCGGTGGTTTGCAGCAACGCGCCGTTGTGATGCTGCTGGACCTGCATCGCCAGGGTTTTGAAATCCGTGAAGTGCGCGCGCGCCGCAGCGAAGGCACGTCCACCGTCGGGCAGCAGCGGCAGAACCAGCAGGGCGGCCACCGCGACCGCTGCGATACCGGCGAAGGCGAGCCGGCGGCGGTGCTGGCTGCGCAATGGTTGCTGCACATGTTGAAGACGGGCCGTGAGCTTATGCTGAGCCGCGGCAATCGCGTCCTCGGGAACCGCTGCCGTCGCATCGATATGTTGCGCAAGCGATTTGGAGAGTTCGTTTTCGAATGTGGGGTTCATGACTTAAGCCTCCTGTGATGCATGTTCGATATCGGCTTCAAGCCGACGCTTGGCGCGATGCAGGCTGACGCTGACGCTGTTCTCGGTCAGCTGTAGTGCGCGGGCGATATCGGCAATCTCCAGCCCCTGCAGATAGCGCAGACCGAAGCACTGCGCTTCGCGCCGCGACAACCGGGCCAGGGCCGAGCGCAGCCGCTTCGCGCGTTCGTATTCCAGTCCGGCCTGCTCCGCCGAACTGGCTGTTTCCGGCGCCTGCGCGCGCCAGATCGGCAACAGCCGCCACCAACGCTGCTGTCGACGCAGCACATCGATCGCAGCGCGCGTCGATGACGCCGACAGATACGCCGGCCAGGATTCCACGCTGCGTTGTGGCGATTCGATCAGGCGCAGAAACACGTCCTGCTGCACGTCTTCGGCCATTGCGGCATCGCCGAGCACACGATACGCGGCCTTATAGACCAGGGCACCGTAAAGTTGCGCCAGCGTGGCCGGATCATCGGATGGCGTGGATCGAGACAAGGGGTGACTCCGATCAAGTGGTGAGGGGAAAGACATCAGGTTCTCCTGTGACTGACCACCACACAGACGAACGGGCGCGACGAATCTTACATAGCGCTCGATTCCTTCTCCCGCCAAGCGGGAGAAGGAATCTGCGTTATTGCCGAGTCACTGTAAGAATCCCCGCCCCAGCACGTCATCGCAGACATCACCACAAGGAGATCTGCCATGTCGCGCCATACCGTTCCGCATTCACCCGTTGTGCATCCAGCCCGCCTGCGCATTCCCGCGCATCGCGGCATGCTTTGGCCGCTCGTATTGTATGCAGCGCTTTGCTGCATGCCCGCCCTGGCCAAGCTGCCTGTCGCAGCGGAGCTCGATGCCGAAGTCGCCGCTGCAATGCAGGCCACAAAGGCGCGTGGCCTGGCGATTGCCGTGATCGACAAAGGCCGGGTGCAGTACACACGCAGCTACGGCGAACGCAATGCCGCTGGTCAGCCGCTGCAGGCGGACACCATCATGTATGGCGCCTCGCTGACCAAGGCCGCGTTCGCCTATATGGTGATGCAGCTGGTCGACGAGGGCGCACTCGATCTGGATCGCTCCATCGCCGAATACCTGGAGCGGCCCTTGCCGAGCTATCCCGACGAGGAGGGCTACGGCCCCTGGCGCGATCTGGCGGGCGACGAGCGTTGGCGCGCGTTGACGCCGCGCATCCTGCTGACGCACAGCGCCGGGTTCTCGAATTTCGCCTTCATCGAGCCCGATGGCAAACTGCGCATGCATTTCGCTCCCGGCATGCGCTACGCCTATTCCGGTGAAGGGCTGATCCTGCTGCAGTTCGTGCTGCATCGTGGTCTCGGGCTGGATGTCGGCGCGGAGATGCAACGCCGTGTTTTCGATCGCTTCGGCATGACCCGCACCAGCATGAAGTGGCGCACAGATTTCGCCACCAACCTCGCCGATGGCTGGGATATCGACGGTGCGCCGCAGCCACATGATGAGCGCAGCCGCGTACGCGCAGCCGGTTCGATGGATACCAGCATACGCGACATCGCCCGCCTCGCCGCCGGTTATGTGCGCGGTGAAGGTCTGTCGGCCAAGGCCCGCGCCGAACTGGTGCGTGCGCAGCTGCCCATCACCACCGCCAGTCAGTTCCCTTCGCTGCAGCCCGAGCTTTCGCCAGCGTTACGCCGCGACGAACTGGCCTCAGGCCTCGGTGTCATCCGCTTTGAAGGTCCGCAAGGCGCCGGCTTCATGAAGGGTGGTCACGATGACATCACCGCCAACACCTGGGTCTGCATCGAGCGCGGCCAGCGCTGTGTCGTCATTCTCGCCAACGATGTACGCGCCGAGCCGGCATTCCCGCGGCTGGTGGAATTCGTACTCGGCAAAACCGGCACGCCGTGGCGCTGGGAATACGGTGCGATGAAATTCTGGAAGCACCTGTAGGAGCGGCTCACGCCGCTTCCCCCTTGTGGGTCCGACCTGTGGTCGGACGCTTTCGCCAGAATGGACCGAGTCGACAAAAAAGCGTCCGACCACAGGTCGGACCTACAAAGGCAGTTGCTCCTACATGGCAATCAAGGCCACCCGGAGCATTTGACCCCAACGCCACCCAGGCGTAGCCTCAGCCCATCTGTCCCGGGGGACGGGTACACGTAGCCAGCAACATCGCTACGACACCTGGAGGGTAGGACGGTTCACTGCCTTCCACACCATTGGATGTTTGCGGCCTGTTGCAGGGTCGCATTATTTGGAGTGGCCCCGTGACTATGCGCATGAGTGATGATTTGGATGCCGTAACACCAGTACGGCGTCGCCCTCGCTTCATTCCCCTCACTACTCTGCTAGCGCTGACGTTCGCAATACCCCTCGCCGCTTTCCAACTCTCCCCCGAAGGCACCGCCGAAGAACGCAAACTCGCCGATGTGCGCGGTGGCTGGATCGTGTCGTTGGAGCGCAGCACGGCGGGCTTCGGCCTGAAGAACTTCGGCCCCGCGGTGCACGAAGAAATCACCGAGCGCATCTATGGCTGCAATGCCGATGTCTGCGATGGCCGCAATCCCACACGCGCCCCCGCCGAGGTGCTGGCCGGTGTGCGCTGGAACGACGATCCACCGTTTCGCATCAGCGCCGATCAGGGCCGTGACACCGGCTGCAAAGTCACGCAGACCATCCGCTTCCGCACCCAGCCGCGCTGCTGGTATCAACTGTTCAGCGCCGCCAACAAGGCCGCCGCCAACGGTGCTGTGTTCAACGACAGCAACGACGCCGCGATGCTTTACCGCACCCACTTCGGCGATCTGCAGTTCCTGCATGCGATGGCCGCCCGCGATGGCATGAAGGCGCGCGACACCCAGCTCGCGATGCTGCAATGGACCGAGTTCAACTGGCGGCTGATGCTGGGCGAATTCAAACTCGAAACAGAACTCGACAAGATCGACCTCGCCACGATGTGGAAGCATTTTGGCGACAGCGACTGGTATGTACAGGATCTCTACACCCAGGGCAGCCCGGGCCTGCGTCGCCGCGTCGGCGACGTTGGCTTCGGAAGCCTGCTGCATCTTCTGCAGGACAGTTTCTCCGAAGCGCATGCCGATCGTGCATCGGCAGTGCCCAACCGCACCTGCACCCTGGCCGGCAACACCTATCCCGCGCCCGGCCTGATCCGCGAATTCCACGCCTACAACCGGCAGGACCACAAATTGCACGGTGACAGCGATTCCAACGGCGCACTCAAAGCGCATCTGCAGGATGTTGCCAACGTCGTCGACATAGGCCGCGTGCTGCTCGCCGCCTACGAAGCCAAACGTCCATGGAGCGAAGTCGCGCCATATGTCGAATGCATCTACGCACTGGCGCCGAATGCACGCGATGCTTCGCCGGGCAAGGCGTACCAAATCGCCGTCACAAAATAGCGCGTGAAAAATCTGCCTGCGCCGCAGTTGATTCCCTTCTCCCGCTTCGCGGGAGAAGGTGGCCGCAGGCCGGATGAGGGAAGCGCGCGACACAGGCCGGCTTTGCGCCCCCAACAAATCACCAGAAACGAAAATCCTCATAGCCACGGCCCGCCAGACCCAGCGGGATGCCGAAAGCGCCTGCCAACAGCGACACCAGCCCCCAGAACGCACGCGCAAATGGCGGCACCAGGAACAACATCAGCACCAGCACCCAGATCGCCTGGCGTCCGTATTGTTCGAACTGCTGGCGTGTATCAGGTCGCAGATACGGCGCAATCGCACCGAAGCCATCGAAGCCCGGCAATGGCAGCAGGTTCAGCACCACGGCACTGGCCTGCAGCAGACCCAGAAACGCCAGCGCCGGACCAAATGTACTGTCAGCCAATCCGAATAATCGCAACAGGATGGCGATGACGATCAGCAGAAACAGATTGGCCGCCGGGCCGGCCAGCGACACCGCGCTGTCCCAATGCGCCGAGCGCAGCTTGCTGTGGTCGATATACACCGCCGCACCGGGCAGGCCAATGCCGCCCAGCATCAGAAACAGCACCGGCAGAATGATGGAATTGAGCGGGTCCAGATACTTGATCGGGTTCATGCTCAGATAACCCTTCTCACGCACACTGGTATCGCCACCCGCATACGCCACCCGCGCATGCGCGAATTCGTGCAGGCATACCGAAAAAATCCACAGAAACAACACCAGAATGAAGGTGGCCATGAACGCACTCGTAAATTCAAAGGCCCATCTTCGCACGGGTGCCGACGCTGTGCGTCCGGCACCTCGCTGCCCGCGCTGTCGTGGGAGCGGCTTCCCGCCGCGATGCCCTTGCTGTTGTAGGCGCGCGTCTCGCACGTGCACGCTGTCGCTCATCGCACCGTCGCGACGACGTGCAACAGCCAACGGCTGCATCCGCGCCATTGAACTAAGTGATTGAACCCGTGGTCCGAACAAGCCTCGGTGCTTTTCGGCGACGCCGGACCAAACATGCAGTCACCACATCGCTCAGCCTTGCTTCACAGCACCATCGCACTGCTGCTGTCCTCGTTGTCGGCGCCGCTCTTGGCCTGCCACCGCCACGCCGCCACCCGCACCCTTGCTGAACTGGTTGCCGAATCTCAGTCTATTTATGTCGGTACTGTCACCGCGGCGTACCGCCCGTTCCCAGACAGCGTGATGGACGAACTGAACATCCTGCGCAGCGGCCATGAGAGTCGCGCCGGCTATCACGTGGAAATCGATGATGCCGAGGCGCTACCCAATGGCACTCCCACCGATCACATCGTGTTCGAACTGACTTGGTGCCGACCAGGACTATCGAAACCGACACTCGGCCAACGCATCGTCGCCTTCCGGAGCGAGTCCGATCGCTGGATTATCGAATCGGCTCAGGAAGTCGAACAGAAGGTTCGATTTCTGCTGGCGCAGCTGCCATCCGCCAGGTCAGAGCGCAAGCCACCGAGCATGCACGCGGACTGAATCGCCCCACCACCAAAACCCGCTCCATCCAGGCTACTCGGCTCCAGTTGCCGCTGCGGATATCCCGATGTCGGGTACTGCTTCGCGGAACCCGACCTACGCCGCTTTGATGTTGTCGGGTGGTTGAGATGGCACGCGACACGCGTGCCCTGCAACGCGCCGTCTCGCGCACTGCGGCAAAGGCCTGCGCCCGCCGGTGACAGTTCACCCCCTGGGAAAACGCTAAGACAGACAGGGGCAGCTCCGACAGCATTCCGCGCGAACTTCGCGGGGTCGCGGACGGGCTTGACGCCTCTTGCTGGTAACAGGAGTCAGTCATGCGTACTTCATTGAAATTCCGCCGCTCCCTGAGCGCGCTGCTCGCCGTGGTGATGATCGGCGTCTGCGCCGCAACGGCGCAGGCCACGCCCTTCGCCTACATCACGATGCAAATGGCCAATTCGGTGGCGGTGGTCGATACGCTTACGGGTCAGGTGGTGACCACCATTCCGGTGGGTGACGGTCCGTTTCCAGTAGCGGTCAATCCCAACGGTAATCGCGTCTATGTGGTCAATATCTTCGGCGACAACGTGTCGGTCATCGACACCGCCAGCAACACCGTCATCGCCACCGTGACGGTGGGCGACAATCCTTATGGCGCGGCGCTGAATCCTTCGGGCACGCGCGCCTATGTGACCAACTACGGAAGCCACAGTGTGTCGGTCATCGATACCGCGAGCAATTCCGTGCTGACCACGGTGCCTGTGGGCAACAACCCCGGCGGTGTCGTCGTCAACGCGGTGGGTACTCGCCTCTATGTCGCCAGCGGCGGCGCCAATAGCGTGTCGGTGATCGACACCGCAACCAACGTCGTGATCACGACGATACCCAACGTCGGCATCAGCCCCTGGGGCATCACGTTGTCGCCCGATGGCACACGCGCCTATACCGCCAATTTCTCCGGCGGCAACGTCACTGTCATCGACACCGTAAGCAATACCGTGCTGTCTACAGTGGCCGTGGGCGCGTCACCGTTGGGCATCGCGACGGATGCCGGCCGCGGCCGTCTCTATGTTGCCAATCGCGACAGCAATTCGATGTCGGTGATCAACATCGCCACCAATGCCGTAGTCGGCACGGTGCCGGTCGGGATTCGCCCGCATGGCGTGGGATTGCATCCCAATGGCGTTGAAATCTATGTCGTCAACGCCACCAGCAGTTCGATCTCGGTGATCAACGCCGATACGCTCACGCTGATGACCACGATTCCGATGCCTTCGCTGCCGGGTTCGTTCGGCACATTTTTCGCGGGTCCCCCCGCTACCGCGCCGGATGCGCCGTCGATCGGTGCGGCGACACCCGGCAATACTGAGGCGTTGTTCAACTTCACGGCGCCCGGGAATAACGGCGGTGCTGCGATTTCCGGTTTTACCATCACCTGTCAGCCGGGGGCGATCAGCGCCACCGGTACTTCGTCGCCGTTCACGGTGACGGGGCTCAGCAACGGGGCGAATTATGCCTGCTCAGTGATTGCCAGCAATGCCATCGGAAACAGCGCCCCTTCCGCCAGCGTCAACGTCACGCCGGCCACGACGCCGGATGCGCCGCTGCTGCAGAGTGCCGCTCCGCTGGATGGTGCGGCGCGCGTTGGTTTTGCGGCACCGGGCAACGACGGCGGCAGCGGCATCCTCGACTACACCGCGCACTGCGACCCGGGTGCGCATGCGGTCACGGCCAGTGTCTCGCCGATCGACGTGACCGGGCTCAGCAACAATACGGCGTATCGCTGTCGCGTGGTGGCGCGCAATGGCGTCGGCGACAGCCCGGCATCGGCCGGGCTCAGCGTGATTCCCGGCAACACCGGCAACAGCACCGATGTCTCGATCACCAAGGACAATGACGCCGGTTTCGTCAACGGTGGCGACTATGTCGATTATCGGATCACCGTCACCAATCACGGCCCCGCTGCGGTGGCCGGCGCGCGCGTGGAAGACGCGCTTGGCCCGGACTTCAGCGCAGCGCAGTGGACCTGCACGCCCACGGCCGGTGCCGTGTGCACCGCCAGCGGCAGGGGCGCGCTCGATATGCTGGTCGACCTGCCGTCAGGCGCATCGGTGCAGATCATCTTCGGCGCGCTGCCGATCGCCGGCCTGGAGACCCCGATCTCCAATATCGCGTCGGTCACTGTGCCGGCGCCGATCAACGATACGCTGACCAGCAACAACATCGCCTCGGATGGGCCGGATATACGCGGCATTTTCCGTGATGAGTTTGAGTGAGTGTGCCTGGCGCTGATCGTGGGGAGGGTGCAACCCACCATTCTCGAAGGTTTGACAATGGTGGGTTGCACCCACCCTACGGTCTTACGGGTTTCGATACTAAGATGACCGCATGGCAGCAGACGCAGACACTGCAATCGGCAAGCTCGTCGTCGACGGCGAAATCGCCGTGTTCAGGTTAATAGGCGCAGCATCGTTGCAGGCCGCGATTGATTCGGTGCGCGATGCGATCGCGCTGGCGTATGAACGGCAGCATTGGAAGCTGATGGTCGTGATCGACGCGCTGCCCGGAATTGCGATACCGAGTGTTGCGATGCGCGCCAGCATGGCGCGGCTGTGGGCAGAGGCGTCGCGCGGTGTAGTGGCGACGGCGATGGTATGCCCACCCGAGTTCATCGATCCGCACAAATTTGGCGTGATCATGGCTGCGAATTTCGGCATGGCGGCGAATGTGTTTGTGGACGAGGCAGCGGCGCGGGAATGGTTGCTGCAACAGAAATGAGGCACGATGCCTCATCAACTTTTGGAGATGCCGCGTGAACATCACACTCACCCTGATCAACCACTCCAGCGATGCCAACAATTCCCAGGTGGTGATTTTCCAGAGGAATGTGGCGACGAATTTCGATGAGATCGCAGTGGCGTGGAAGGTGATCGAGTTCACCGGCAAAGGGGATTCGCATCGGTTTGAATTTCCGCTGGCGAATTCCGCAGTGGCCATCGATGCGGCCAGCGGTGATACGGTCAAGCCGGTGCCGGTATCGAACGGGACGTTGCTGTCCGCGGTCGACGCGCACGACGGCGTGGCGCTGCAGCCGTCGGGTACCGCGACCAGCGCCAGGGAAATCCAGGTGCTGAACCAGCGCACGCGCGGCAGCATCGATACGCAGATCTACAAGGACGGCAGGCTGCTGGCCATCAAGTCCAGCGTTGCGCCCGGGCAGAAGGCGGTGTTCCAGTTCAAGCCCACGATCTGGGTCGGAGTGGTGACCGATGTCCAAGCGGGAGAGGTGCTGGACTCGGCCATTCTGTCGCAGGTAAATACCGAGCTGTCACTGATGGGCATCGTCAGCGCCGATATCGTGATGACCGGTGGCGGCCCTGGACCCAATACGAAGCCCTTCTCGTTCACACTGCAGAACGTGGTGATGGCTTAGAGTCGCGATCGATAGAGATGTCGCAAGCGTCTGCCGTATAGCGCCTTGCAGCGTACAGTTCGGAAATGGTGACGTTTGGCCGAATGGTTACCGTTGCTTACCGGACTGCGATCCCAGGTAGTGTCTAGCTCGACAGCACGTCTGCTGGGGTTCGCTACGCTCCCCGGCCTGGCGTCACCGTCGGGCGTTCGGCTCGTCTGACGATGCCTGACGGCATCGTCAAAGCGACTCGCCTCACTCACCAGCCTACAATCACCTCTTCATTCTTTTCGGAAGGCTGCATGCGACATATCGTAAAAGACAACACACGTATGCTTGTGCTCGGTGCGGTTCTGGCAATGTCCAGCGGCCTGAGTGCCCGCGATCCGGGCAACTTCGACATCAATGTCGCCACGTCGAAACAGAGCAAAGCCTCGGCCGCCACGCCGCGCCCCGCGCGCCAGACCACCGATGTGCTGGGGCGTGCGGCATTTACCTGGGTGCAGCAGGATCTGCCGGCGAACGCCAAGGCCAGTGCCGACGATCCGGAAGCTGCCGCGCGTGCGCATCTCTCTCTGCAGCTGAGTGCGGCCAAGCGTTCGGAAGACGTGGCGCAGTCTTTGGTGCTGCGCAAATTCGATCGACAAAATGGCGGTGCCCAACTGGTGCAGTTCCAGGCAAAGGTGGATGGCATCGGCATCTTCCGGGAGGACCTCGCATTGCTGATGGACGCGAACCAGCGCCTGATCGCGATGCGCGGCCCGTTGCCGGATACCCGTCCGTCGGAAGCCAAGTCGCTGCCCTGGTTCAAACTCGATGCGGCCGAGGCGATCGCAGCGGCACTGAGCACCTACCAATTTGATCGCAGCGTCGTCAAACACCTGACGCCGACTACCCGCAATGGCGATTACCAGCATTTTCAGTTGCATCGCGGTGCGAAAAGCCGAAGCGGTGCCACGGCCGCGAATGAACTGCGTGCCAAGCCGGTGTATTACCGAACTCGTGCCGGTCTGCAGCCGGCCTGGTATGTAGAAACCCAGGTCGCCGACGCCTCGCATGCTTCGGTCTATGCCCACGGCCAAGTGGTCTCGGCAATCGATGGCAGCCTGTTGTTTCGCATCAATCACGTCGTGCACCTGGAGTCGTACAACTACCGGGTCTGGGCCGAGAACAGCAGTGACCGGCTGCCGTATCCCAGCCCACAAGGCCGCAACGCGACGCCCGACCCGGATGGTTTGCCGACCAACAACACGGTGTCGTTCGTCGCGCAGGAGCTGCGCAGCCTGATCAACGCACCGTTCAGCCGTTCTGCAACCGATCCCTGGTTGCCTGATGGCGCGACGGTCACCAAAGGCAACAACGCCAACGCCTATGCCGACCTGACAGCGCCCGATGGACTGGGTGCCGGCGATTTTCAGCCTACGGTCACTTCGGCCAATACCTTCGACTATCTCTTCGACGCCAATCTTGCACCCGCTGCCAACGCAACGCAGACTCAGGCGGCGGCCGTGCAGCTGTTCTATTGGGTCAACTGGCTGCACGACTGGTTCTACGACTATGGTTTTGCCGAGTCCGATGGCAATGCCCAGCTCGACAACTATGGCCGCGGTGGTTTGGCTGGCGACGCGATGCGCGCCGAAGCGCAGGACGAATCGCGGCCGAACAACGCCTCGATGCTGATCACCAGCGACGGGTTTCCGCCGCGGATGCAGATGGGGGTATTCGGCAGCACGATACAGCGCGACAGCAGCGTCGACGGAAACATCGTGGCGCACGAATGGGGTCACTACTTCAGTGATCGCCTGGTCTACGATGCCTACGGCCTGGACACCTTGAACGCGCGCGGCATGGGCGAAGGCTGGGGGGATTTCGTCGCGCTGCTGGCGGCGGTCAAAGAGGAAGATCGGCTCAAACCGGAGAATGCGGCGTTCAGCGGTGCCTATGGGATGGGCAGCTACTCGAAAAACCGCACCTATAACGGCCTGCGTCGCTATCCCTTCAGCACGGATGTATCGAAGAGCCCGCTGAGCCTGCGGCATATCGTGGAAGGTTCCACGTTGCCGTCTCTGCCACCGCCGGCATTTTTACCGACCACCAATGCAGAAATCCATGCGCAGGGCGAAATCTGGGCGCTGGCGTTGTGGGAAGGTTATGCCGCGTTGCTCAATGACACGGCGAGGCTCAGCTTCGCTGATGCGCAAGGCCGCATGAAGGACTATCTGGTCGGCGGGCTCAAGTTGACGCCAGCGTCGCCGACCATGACCGAAGCCCGCGATGCCATCCTCGCCACCATTCTGGCCCGAGGTGAGTCGGCGGACTTCAACCTGTTCACTGCCGCATTCGCCAAGCGCGGCCTGGGCGCGGGGGCGATCATTCCGGATCGCTACAGCGAGACCATGAACGGCACCGTCGAAAGCAAGGCACTCGGCGCTGATATCGCTGTGGTATCGGCCACGCTCGGTATTCCCAGCGGCTGCGATGCCGATGCCACGCTGGATCTGGGCGAAACCGCAAAGCTCACGGTGGAACTGGTAAACACAGGATTCGTGTCGTTGAGCTCGGCCAGTGTGACGCTGAGTACCGACAACCCCGCGATCACATTTCCTGCCGGCGCTACGCTTTCGACCGGTGCGATCGAAATGTTCGGCAGCCGCTCCATCCAGGTGCCGATTCGACTTAACGGAGCGCTCGCGCCCAATACCCGCATCACCGTAACGGCGACGCCCGACGCCCCCGGCATCAATACGCCGCCCGGATTCGCCGCAACCACGCAGGCCTACGTGAACCTGGACGAGGCGCAGCGCGTGTCGATCACCGAAACGTTCGACACGCTGCGCAACGACTGGACGAACCTGCGCGATCCCGCTGGCACCGGCACTGCGTCGTGGCGGCGGCGGTTGGAAGCAACGACCTGGCATTGGCACGGCTCCGACGAAAATTCCAATGCCGTGACCTGGACGCAGACACCGGTAATGGCGGTCGGTAGCGGACCGCTGTCGTTGACACTCAGCCATCGCTATTCCTTCGAGCGCGACACGACGACGCTTTACGACGGCGGCGTGATCCAGGCCAGCACCGATGGCGGCGCCACCTGGAGCAATATCGACGCTGCTGCCGCAGGCTATTCGACCGGCACTTTGTCGGATTGCTGTGGCAATCCGCTCGCCGGGCAACGTGCCTTTACCGCTGCGAGCTCGGGGTTTCCGCAGTTCCGCGATCAGGTGATCAACCTCGGCAGCACCTATGCCAATCAGCCCAATTTCCGGCTGCGCTTCGGCATCGCGACCGACGCTGCAGCCACTGCCGCGGGCTGGGATATCGATGTGTTGACGATTGCCGGCCTGACTGACACTCCGTTCAATGCGGTGGTACCGCAATCGGCGACGTGCAGCGTTGCCAGCAATAAAGCCCTGCAGGGCGCGATGAGCGGCACCTATTCGTCGTCGGCGCGTTCCGGCGAAGGTGTGCTGGTCGATTTTGGCCAGGTCGGCGGAACACCGGTCGTGTTCTTCACCTGGTACACCTATGACGACAATACCGAACAGCAATGGCTGGTCGGCAGCAATGTCTTTGCTGAAACTGACACCACGGTGGCGATCGATGTGATCAATACCCGCGGCGCCAACTTCGGCAGTGGCTTCCACCCGGAAGACGTCGCGCGCAATCCCTGGGGCAGCGTGGCGCTGACCTTCCCGACCTGCGACACGATGATCCTGACCTATCAAAAGGCCGGTGGAGAGGCGGGTGCGCTGACGTTGTCGCGGGCGCTGGGCCGGCTCGAAGTGGGCCAGTGCAATCTGCTGCAGGGCGGTCAGAGCGGCACCTATTATTCGACCAGCCGCTCGGGTGAAGGTGTGCTGATCGACTTCGGCCAGGTCGCTGGCAATCCGATCGAGTTCTTCACCTGGTACACCTATGGCGATAGATCTCAGCAATGGCTGGTCGGCAGTCAGAGCTTCGCGCCCACCGACAGCAACGTCAGCGTGGACCTGATCAACACCAGCGGCGCCAGCTTCGGCAATGCCTTCCGCCCGCAGGACGTAGTGCGTTCGCCCTGGGGCCGGGTGACGCATCGTTTCATCGACTGCAACACACTGGAACTTAGCTACCAGAAGACCGGCGGCGAAAGCGGCACACAGGTGCTGACGCGTGCGCTGGGGCGCCTGGGCGATGGTGTCTGTCGTTGAGGTGTAGTTGAGAGTAGGGTGGGAGCAACCCACCATTGTCGATCCTTCGAGAATGGTGGGTTGCACCCACCCTACGTATTGTCGAGTTGCGTCAGCATCCGCTTCAGTGCGAAGTGCCGATAGCTTTGTTCGGCGAGCACGGCGATCTCGGCCCAATCGCAGCGTTTGCTGACGTCGAGGGCGATCCAGCCGTTGTGGCCCATGTAGGGCGGGATCTTGAAGCGCCCGTCTTCGATCAGCATCGACTGCATCTCGGCGCCCGCCCAGAAGCCCAGCGTGAGGCGCTTGTCGAGAAAGTAGATCAGCGCAAAGGTTTTCTTGCCGGCACGCCAGATCGGATATCCGAATTGAATGGCTTCTGTCGTCTCAGGAAAATCCAGACACAGCTTGCGAAAGCGCTTCAGCACTTTCTGTGCGGCCGCCGACTGCATGGGATCGAAGTCTTCAGCGGCCATGGTCGCCTTGGGCGCCTGCACCACGATGGTTTTTCCGATCGTCGCACTGAGTTTTGTGGGCGCGGTGTTCCCGTAGGCCTCGCGTACCAACTCCGCAATACGTTGCCAGGATAATCCCCGATCCAGTTGCACACCCAGCCATCCGCGTGGCCCGACATAGGGCGGAATGAAGAAGTTCTTCGGGTCGGCCTGCACATGCAGCGCCTGTGCGCCCTTAGGTGCATTCAGCCACAGCGCGATGCGGCCATCGCCATGCGTGTTGACGGCATATACCGCAAAGATCTTGCCTTTCTTCACACGGAAATTGGGCGAGCCATGCGAGATGAATTCTTCTGATTCCGGAAAGGAAAGGCAGACCTGACGAACCGCTTCGTTGATGTCTTTGGCCATGATGTGCCCGCTTTGTGCGCAGGAATCAATGTAGGGGGGACGTAGGGTGGGTGCAACCCACCATTGGGTGACGTTCGAGAATGGTGGGTTGCACCCACCGTGCGTTGCTGTTTCGGCACTTACGCAGCATCGGAAACCGGCCTAGAATGCTTTACGGAGATCAGCGACTGGCGAGTCGTGGCTTATTTCGGGGAAGGCTTGTGCGATCCATACGATGGATTTTGTTTTGTGCTTTGGCGATCTCTGCCAGCGCAGTGGTGGCGGTCAGTCCGGACCATCACGAATTTGAAGCGGCCATGCATGCGCCGTTTCGTGGTGATGCCGGCGAGGCGCGCGAATTCCGCTTGTTCTTCAATTACGTCGATGCGGTCGATCCGTCTACGGTGGCTTGGCGAGTGGAATTGCGCTCCCACGATGGCCAGCAGCGCTATCGCGAATGGCTGGGCGAGGAGCGTTTGTTTCGACGACCCATCGACCTGGCGGTTGCCTGGGACGGACACGACCGCGATCAAAAACCGCTGGCGCGCGGCTTTTATCTGGTGCGCATGACGGCGGTGTCGGGTGATCCGACCGCGATGCGCGCGCTTGCCGGCAGCGCCGATCAGCGCGTGGCTTTGGCACTGGCGACAGCGTCCGACGCCATCGTGCAGGAATGGGAAATCCACATAGGCACGCCGCCTCAGATCGCCATGCCTGCATTCCAGCCGCTGCCGATTGGTGTGCGCGATACCAAGTCGCTGCCGGCACCAGGTGGTTTGCCGTATGTGATCTATCTCGGCAATCTGCATACGCAGAGCAATGACTCCGATGGCGGTGGCAATGTGGCTACATGTTCAGGCTCACAGGGTGCGCAGACAGGTGAGTTCGGACCTGGCGCCGGTTTTGACTACGCGCGCAATCATGGCCTGGATTTCTCCGCTGCGACTGAACATAACCATTATTTCGATGGTTCGTCGAGTACCAACTCGTCGGCGGTCCCCGCGGTGGCGATCGCGCGTTATCAGGCGGGTTTGACGGCGGCGATCGATAGCAACACCGCGCATCCGGGGTTTCTGGCGCTCTATGGAATGGAGTGGGGCACCATCAACAACGCCGGGCACATGAACATCTTCAACTCCAACGAACTGTTCGCGTGGGAATCCAATAGCTCCGGGCAGCTGATCGGTGATGTCTTCACCGAGCAAAGCAACTACGAGGCGATCTACTCCACGATGCAGCAACGCGGTCTGCTCGGTCAGTTCAATCACCCCAGTTCCACCACTCAGTTCAAGATCGGTGGCGTGCCTTTCGCCTACGATGTCGATGGCGATGAAGTGATGGTGCTGTCCGAAATCCTCAATACCTCGGCGTTCTCCAACGTCACCGATGAAACCGAAGATGGCCGCAGCAGTTACGAGTCGGCATTCAAGGTCGCGCTGGAAAGCGGATTCCACGTCGCCCCGGCCACCAATCAGGACAACCACTGTGCCAACTGGGGCGCGAGCTGGACCAACCGCACCGGTGTGTTGATCGCTGACACATTGCCACTCACACGCGCCAATTTTCTCGATGCGTTGCGCGCACGCCGTGTGTTTGCGACCAGCGACAAGCAGTCGCAGCTGATCTTCACCGGCAACGGACATTTGATGGGTGAACGCTTCACCAATACCGGCACGCTTGATCTGGCGGTGGGTTTTTTCAACAACGCCGGGCGCACGGTGTCACAGGTGCAGATTCTTGAAGGCGTGCCAGGACGCAATGGCACAGTCACGACCTTGGTCAGTGCCGCGACGCACAGCTTCACGCCCAGCCTGGGCGCGCATTTCTATTATGTGCGCCTGGTTCAGGACGATGGCAAGATTCTCTGGTCGGCACCGTTATGGGTCAATCAACAGGACCTCACTGCACCGACGGTGTCAGCCAGCGTGCAGGGCACCCGCGGACTGGTAGATCTGGTGGCCAATGCCAGTGATGGCGTCGGTGTCACCGAAGTGACGTTCTACATTGATGATATTTTGCGTGGCTCGGACAGCAGCGCGCCCTTCGTGCTGGCGTTTGACTCGACAGCGCTCAGCAATGGCGAGCACACGCTCGTTGTCCATGCCTTCGACGCGGCATTGAACGAAGGCGTATCGACGCCGCTGCAGTTCATGATCGACAACACGCCCTTACCGGACAATGTGTTCGCGAACGGTTTTGAGTAGCAATACACCGTCCACCGATGTGGGAGTGGGAGCGGCGTCCCGCCGCGAAGCTCTTGCTCTACTTTTGCCAGTAGAGCAAGAGCTTCGCGGCGGGACGCCGCTCCCACTCCCACATCGGTGGACGGTGTATTGCTACTCAAAACCGTTCGCGAACACATTGTCCGGTAAGGGCGTGTTGTCGATCATG
>JANMUE010000577.1:0-14404 GCA_031391205.1 Lysobacterales bacterium
CTAATCTTGACCCGCGCCATCGTCGGAGTCAGCAATGATCAAACCCTACTACGTGCATGCACAATGGGACTCGGACGCGCAGGTGTGGGTCGCCTCCAGCGACGAAGTCCCCGGTCTCGCCACCGAGGCCGACACGATTGAGTCGCTCGTTCAGAAGCTCAAATCCCTGATCCCTGAATTGCTGGAACTCAACGGCTTGCTCGATGGCACACCCATAACCTTCGAACTTCTGACCCGACGGTTCGAGCACGCTGCCTGATGGAAAGCTTCACGCCTGAACTCAAACAACTTCTGATCGCGGCAGGATGTCTGTTCGTGCGCTCGGGCAAAGGCGATCACGAAATCTGGCACAGCCCGATCACCGACGTGCATTTCGTTGTGGACAGCAAGATCAAGTCGTGCTGCGCTGCGCGTAATACTGGGCAACCGAAGTGAACCGATGCAAGCATTCTTCACTGCAACGGCGTGTGGCGTATTGAAGGCTTGTAAGCCATGACGGCTGCGGTGATCGATACTGTCGAAGGCGTGGCTTCTGTCCTGACGAGCTTTCTGTTCTGGGCAGTCTTGCTGTGGCTGATCGCCTTCGTCTGGTTTCGTCGGGGCATCAAAGGCAAACGCCGCCTGCGCGCAGGGTTGCTCGCGTTTCTCAGTTGGAAACTCGCTCTGGCGCTGTACGTCACGGCTGTGCCTATGCAAGGGCAACTGGTACAGGCGGAAACCGGAAAGCCGGTCTCTGGCGCTCTTGTTGTCGGAGCCTGGGTAGGCAGCCCCGGTATCGTCGTGCTGTCATGTTGGGGTAGTCGATGGGAGCGTACGGATAGCCAGGGACGTTTCCGCTTTTCGCTAGCCCCCGCGTTGTCGATGATCCACTACAAGGGCGAGATCGCCGAAGTCCGCTTTCCCGGTCGGTACACAGCGGTATCGCACGCGATCTTTCCGCGACGACCCGCTACCGAGTACAGCGTGCAGAAATATGTTGCCGGCCACGAATATCCGCAAAAGGTTTTCAACGAGCACTATTGCGGCGTGAGCAATGGCGTGCCCTACGGTACGGACGGCACATATCGCGCGCTCTACCAATCCGCGTGCATCGACCGCGAACCATGGACAGCAACCAACCGGTATTTCTACGACCTGGCAGACGCATGGAAGTGGGAGTGGCGCCAAGCCAAAGGCGAATACGGCGATCCACGACATTTGCAGGTGCGCGCTACCAGTAAGCGGCTACCCGACGCGCACGTGCCTGGGGATGGTGTTTTTTATCCAAGCGCAGTCACGTCCGATATCGTCGCGCGCGAATGCGCAATCCTGGCGGCGCCAGTGGAGTTTCGAAATAGCACCTGATGCGCGCACGCAGTTGACGCATTTGCTTGTGCTGAGTGCTGTCGTGCGGACGACCATCGGCAAAAGGGCCGAGAGGTGATCGCGGTTGCCGCGCTCCAGATCCAGCTCGGGGTCGAACAGCGTGGCCAGGGCGGCGACGCCGCCATTCAGTTCATCGAGGTGATCGATCGCCTCGGTAGCTTGCGGGGAAAGTTCCAATGCGGGCTCCTGTGTTTTTGGAGTCCGGCACCAAGACGTCAACCGAGGTGACGGCCGGCGCACGGTTGACGTACCGGTCACAGGAACCGACGGGCCGAAGCGCCCGCACGTTCGCTTAGCCAGGGTGCGTAGCTCAACATGTGCGTCGACAAGTAGTTGGGCCTTGGGCTATAACGTTGACTCTTCAGGACAAGGATTGCCAACTGGAGACCAGTATGCCGAAGCAGTGCTGGGCGAAGTCGCTTGGCGATTGTCAAGGCAAGCTATCCAAAGAGCACACATTCAGCGCAACTGTGCTCGACGAATTGCAGATCGAGGTTACGAGCCCCGCGACAAATCAGCTGCCGCGAACCTTCGGAATCGCAAGCTTAAGCGCAAAGATTTTGTGCAAAGAGCACAACAGCCGCAGCTCACCACTCGACTCTGCTGCCGGAAAATTCCGTGAGGTAATGGACGAGTGCACTCGGCTTGCATCAGTTCGCCGCGAGATGCCTCCGCGCAAGAGCTGGACAACCCACCTTTTCGAGGTAGATGGGCCGCTTATCGAGAGGTGGTTCTTGAAGACGCTTATAAATGTCGAGCAAACTTTCCCGAACCCATCTTCGTGCTGGGAAAGAGGATCGGTTGAACGGCAACCATCAGAGCACTTGGTCAGAATGGTCTATGGCCAATTGAATTTTTCAGACGGTACCGGGCTGCATGCAGTTGTCCATGAGGGCCTGTATCAAAGTTATCGGCGTGTCTTTCAGTGCACGACCAAGGTCATCGACCCAGGGGGAGTCATCGTTGCCGGCGCGTTTTCTTTTTACGGGTTGAATTTGGCGCTTGTCTTAGACCCAGAACTGCCAGGACAGTCACTTGCTGTTGAAGGCACAAGTCCTGAACATCTCGCAAACGGCACGGCGATGCTACATCCCCACAAACTTTGGTTTTATGTCCATGGCGCGAAGTCACACGCCATTCGCTTCAATTGGGGACAGATCCCCACGAACCGTACGCCTTGGAGAATTGACATCCTGTGAGTAAAACCTGGGTCAATGTGGGTTTCTTCTTGCGCTCTGCCGTCGCGTCAAGCCGCGCCGGTCAATCGTTTCGCACTATGTTAGCAGCGCAGTCTTCGATGTCGCAATTTGCGAAGTCAAAGCGTGTCGATGAGCGCGAGCGCCTCGCCGACGGTGACGATGCGCATGTGATGAAAGCGGCCCAGATTGAGCAGGTGCGCATCGCCGGAGACGATGAGATCGGCATTACCGCCGAGCGCTGTGGCTAGCACTGCATCGTCTGCGGCATCGGCGATGATGGTGGGGGCGATCTGGGCAGGTACGACTTCGGTGGCAAGATTGCGATACGCGTCCAGCAGCGTTGCCACGGTCAAGCCGGCACGCTGGATGCGGCCTGAGAATTTGTTCCGCTCCAGCACGTTGTGCAGTTCATCGAGCAAGGGCTTGCTGGTCACCAGTTCAATAGTGCTTGCGCGTGCTGCATCAAGCAGGGTACGTGGTTTTCCGGGCCACAGCGATCCGGACACCACGGTGTTGGTATCGGCGACAATGCGCATTGATGGCGCTGCACCTTAGCCGATTGGGTTACGTTCGCGCCGTGCAGCCGCGATTTCCTCTGCGACTTCGGCATCGCTCAATGGGGGTTCGCCTTGTGCATCGAGCTTCTGGAATATCTCGCCCAAGTGCTCGCCGGCACTGTGTTCGCGCAGTGCTCGGCGCAAGAGACGCTCGACGGCGACTTCGTTCAGTAAGCCTGCGGCTCGCGCCTGCTGTGCCAAGTCATCGGGCAATGAAACGGTGACGTGTGTCATCGGTATCGGTCCTGCGGAACAGTATTCGTATCTTAGCGACTGCGCGTGGTCCTGGTGCGAAGCGACAAAACCCCAAGTCAGTGCGGGTTTTCTTGGGGGCCAGAACTTGTTCGCGGAACTTCAGCTGTCAGCTGTGTCTTGACCAGAGTGAGGCTCCTGCGCGTGCGGAGATGGCGTGGTTAGTTGACAAGTTATTGAAAAGACGGCTGTTTCGCATTTCGCGAAATACTAAATGCATCACCGCTCCTGCCCACCCGAAGCTACGCCAGCGGGTGCTGAAGCCGCAGGTATCATCGCAATCTGAGTCGTGTCTCATCTAGGTGGCGTTTGGCAGGAGCAAAGCCATTACAAGCAATGCGCCAAATCCGCCCGAAGAACTTCCCGAGCGCCCTAGCGAGTTGGCAGCAAACCCAAACTCGGATGATCGCGTCGCCGCGCTTTTGCGCGGATTCGGGCCATACGGGATTCTCGCGGTTATTGTCATCGTCTTGGCCGATGCAATCGTTAAGCCGCTCAGCGCTGTTCTGGTGTTGCTATGGGCGCAGCGGTCGCACACGCCGTGGCGTGAAATCGGCTACGTGCGACCCAGGAGCTGGCTCGGGGGCCTGGCTATCGGCATCGTTTTCGGTGTCGCGTTCAAGCTGCTGATGAAAGCGATGGTGATGCCGCTGCTGGGTGCCGATCCGATCAATCATGCTTACCATTACCTTGTCGGAAACCCGGCGGCGCTTGCGGGAATGCTTTACGCGATTATTGTTGGTTCGGGCTTTGGCGAGGAGACGTTGTTCCGCGGCTACTTGTTTGAACGTCTCGGTAAACTTCTCGGCGCCGGAGCCAATGCCAAAGTAGCGATTGTTCTACTCACCTCGGCTTTGTTTGGGCTGGTTCACTATCCGGACCAGGGTTTGGCCGGCGCCCAGCAGGCAACGATCACGGGCCTCGTGTTCGGGACTGTATTCGCGATCACAGGACGGATCTGGATGTTGATGTGCGCGCATGCCGCATTCAATCTGACGGCGCTCGCCATCATCTATTGGAATCTCGAGTCCGATGTGGCTCATTTCGTTTTTCCATAACCACTACGATTGAGTCACCCCGCGTCGTGCATCGATTGGGGTCACCGGTACCGCGTACGCGTGCCATCTTGCTGACGGGCTTAATGCCCGCCGCAAAACACGGGTCAGTGTGTGTTTCATCTGGACTCGTCTCAATTCCGACCTTCGGTCGCAAGTTGACCGATTTGGTTTACAGTGCGCTATGACCGCCCAATTGATTGACAAGCTATTGACAGTTCTGTAGTTTCGTATTTCGCGAAACACGAAAAGCACCACCACCCATGCCCGCCCGAAACCACCGCCAGCTAGTGCTTAAGCCGCAGGATTTCTACCTGCTGCTGGCGCTTGTCGCATCAGGCGGGCAGGGCACGACCTATCCCGAGTTGGCTGCATTCACAGGCTTGTCGATGTCGGAAGTGCATGCCGCGCTGAAGCGCACCGAAGCTGCGCGGCTGCTGATGTTCGAGGAGCGTCGGCCACGTGTGCTGCGGCCGGCGTTGCGGGAGTTTCTCTTGCACGGTGCCAAGTACGCGTTTCCTGCGATGCGTGGCGGCGTGGTGGTGGGCATCCCGACTGCGCATGCTGCTCCGCCATTGCTGGCTCAGATCGCGCTTTCGTCTGAGCCGCCGCCGGTATGGCCGGCGCTCGAAGGCAAGGTGCGTGGCATCGCGTTGATTCCGATCTATCCATCGGCGCCTAAGGCGGCGCTACGCGATGCGGCACTGTACGAAAACCTCGCGCTGTTTGATGCGTTGCGTGCCGGTAACGCGCGTGAGCGTGCGTTGGCGCAAAGTCTATTCGAGGAGCGGCTGTGAATCCGGATGATTCAAACGTCCGCAATGTGGAATTGGTAGCGGCGGCGCTGGGTGAACTATGCGAGGAACTTGTGCTGGTTGGCGGTTGCGCCGCCAGCCTGCTGATCGACACGCCCAGCGCACCACCGCCACGGGTGACTTACGACGTGGACTTGATTGCAGTGGTAGCGGCGCTGCCGGGCTATCACCGGCTGGAACGGCGTTTCGAAGCGCGTGGCTTCACGCGTGACACCTCGCCCGACGCACCGATCTGCCGTTGGCGAATTCGCGACATCATTGTGGACTTGATGCCGACCGATGAGCGCGTGCTCGGGTTTTCCAATCGCTGGTATGCCGAGGCGGCGAGTTCTGCTTCGCGCTGCTTGCTGCCCAACGGTGGAATGATTCAACTGATATCCGCACCCGCGTTTGCCGCGACCAAGTTCGAAGCCTTCCGTAGTCGTGGTCGCTCCGATGTGCTGGTGAGTCATGATCTCGAAGACATCATCAACGTCGTCGAGGGGCGTGCGGCGTTCGTTGAGGAAGTGCGGACCGCGCAGCGTGACATGAAGACCTATCTGATAGGACAGTTCTCTGACTTGCTCGCCATACCAGATTTTTTGGACCTGCTACCTGGCCTCGTAGCCCACGACGCGCTGCATGCACAGCGCGTGCGTGCAATCAGGCAGCGATTGATGGAACTAGGTGCGATGCAATCCGCGTGAGACATTGAGCTGCGAGGGAATCGTGGAAATGCCGATGTCGGGTACCGCTGCGCGGGACCCGACCTACTTCTTCTCCAACGCTAATGCAATCTTCCCGCGCCCGCATTCAACGGAATGGATGTCGCCAGGCCGGGCGGTGCGCCGTCGATGACATAGTCGTAGGGTGGCGACCAGTTGGCCAGTGGCAGGCCATCGCAGGCGTTGAGGAAGGTGTCGACGTGCACCGGGGTTAGTGCGGAGGCGTGATCGCTCTGGAACCATAGATTGCTGGCGCGGAAGCCGGTGCCGCTGCCGTGGTGGTGGATGAGCTTGCCGCAGATTTCGTTGCTGGCGTTGATCTTCAAACCCGTGACGCGGAAGAAGTTACCCTCGGCAAGCACATTGCCTTCGTAACCCACAGCGACACCGCTGCCCCATTTGCGGTTGGGTACCGAGACGATGCTGCCGCTGTAGTAGTTGTTGTACAGATGCACCTTGCCATAGCGCACGCGCGGCATGCGTGCCTGGTTGTAGTCCCAGTGGTTGCCGCTCAGCGTGACGCGCAGCCGGCCCTCATCGCTCCAGCGCCGGCTGCCATCACCGTTGCCGATCAGATTGCTCTTGTCGTTGCTGACGAAGCGGCTGGCGGTGATGGTGACGAAATCGGAACCGCGCACCACATCCAGCGAACCATCGCGGCGCGTGGCGGTATAGGTGCCGTCGTATTGTCCGAGTCCGATGCTGACATGATCGATCCACACCTGTTGCGCGAAGGACAGCACGATGCCGTCGAACTCGGCGTCGGCCGAACCTGGATTCACGTCCCAGGGGGTTTCGATGTCCAGATTGCGGATGATGACGTTGCGTGTCCAGCCTGGATACTCCTCCGGGTCGCGTCCGGCATTGACCCAGGCCTGGTAGTTGGATTGCGGTGTCGGGTTGACGGGCGAGAACGCATGCGGCGGCGAAAATTCGCGGCCGATCGCAATCTGCGTGCCGGCAAAGCGTGCCGGATTGCCGTTGGCATCGTTGATGCCGACCAGCGTGGTGTTCGACGGAATTACCACGTTGCCGCCCTGGCGCTGATCGTCATAACTGGTGTACTCGCTGTACACGCCGTTGCTGAAACGGAAATCAATCACGCCCACGACGCGAATGATCTTGGGCTGATTGCCGGCCTCGATCAGCGCGCTCAGCAATTGCTCCTTGGTGTAGACGGTGTAGATGCGATTGGGCTTCGCCGCCGAACCACCGGTCACGATGACCGGACCAAATTCCGACCAGGATGCCCAACCATTGGCGGGTGCTGTTTCGCGTTCGAAACTCAACGCGCCCCCGGTCGGATCGACGGGCAGATTCTGGTAGTGATTGAGGTGCACCGGCGCGGGTGGCGTGGCGACATAGTCCAGGTTGCCAACGGGCGCACTGTGCGTGCGCTGCCCCATGTTGACGGGCAGCACATTGCCTACCGGCAACAGGGCCGCATCCATGGCGATGCCGACCGAGCTGGAGCTTGAGCTGCTGGAACTCGAACTGCTCGAGCTGGACGAACTGGAGCTGGAAATCGATGCCTCGAAGCCGTCGGCATAGACATCGTCTGCCGCACTGCTGGAACTGCTGCTCGATGAAGAGCTGCTGGAGCTTGATGAACTGCTGCTGGAACTCGACGAACTGCTGGAGCTTGACGAGCCGCCCGGAAAATCCAGGCAGGCATTGATGCGTCCAGTGCCGCGGTTGGCCAACACGAATGCCTTTACCTCACTGCCTGGCACGGTGATGTAGGTGTAGGGCGGCGTATAGCTGACGGTGGAAGCGATCTGCCCGCCGGTCTGCGTGGTGCCCGGCGTATTGCCCCAGGAGCAGGGATTGGCGGTGCAGTTGTCCGGCTGCAGCGTCCAGGTAACGTTATCGAAGACATTGTCCTGATTGGTGTCCCAGAAACCGACCTGGCTGCTGTCCATCGAGATCACAGGATTGATCGCGAGCTCGAAATGCGAGCTGTCGATGCGCACGCGTGCGCCCATGCGCGCGTTGACGCCGGTGGTGCGCACGTCGTGGTAGTAGTTATTCAACACATGCGCCTGGCCGAAGCGGAACAGCGGCAGGCGCGAGCTGACGCGTTCCCACTGATTGCCGACGAAGCTGACGCGGCGCTCGAAGTTGTTGGTGTCGCTGGATCCCCACAGCGAGGTTTTCCAGCTGTCGTGGAAGAAGTTGTACGAGATCGTGATGTTGTCGATATCGCCTTTTCCGCTGACCAGTTCGTCGTAGAAGTCGATGTCCACATCCAGCGAGTTGTAGAACTCGTTGTGGTCGATCCAGATGTTGCGCGCCGGCCCATCCAGGCTGATCTGATCCTTGTCGCCGATATTGACGTAGCGCATGGTGAGGTTGCGCACGATGATGTTGTTGGCGCGCCAGATCTTGATACCGATGCCGTCGAACAATGAGCCGGGCATACCGATGATGGACACATTGTTCATGTCCTTGACGTCGAACTTCGACGCACCGCCGCTGTTGGCGGCGGTGATCACGCCATCGATGAAGACTGTCAGCGGCTGCGGATTGTTGGTCTGTGCAAGGAGGGCGGCGGTCAGTTCAACGCCATCGTGTACGACTTCAACCCGGCCACCCGCGCCGCCCGTTGTGCCGGAGCCCAGCGAGGCGAAACCGGGCACGGTGTTGGCCTGCCCGCAGGTCAATGTGCCGGGTTCGTTTGGAATGGACGAAGAGCTGCTGGAGCTGCTGCTGGAACTGGAACTGCTGCTCGAACTCGAGCTGCTGGAACTTGAGCTTGAGCTGCTGGAACTGCTTGAGCTGGTCGGCGGACACACCGAACTGCCAACGGCACCGGCGTCGATACGCAGATTGTCGAGCACCAGTGTGTTGCCGCTGTCAGTGCGCAGTTGCAGGAACGAGGTTGCGGTGCCGACGCTGGCAGTCAGTGAATAGACGGTGCCCGGTGCAAGCTCGCTCAGCGGCTTTTGCACCAGTCGCGACGCGACGCCCAGCGGCGAGTTGGCCGAGCCGGTGGTGTTGTTATCGACATACGCAAAGAAGTTGCCGGTGGTCGATGCCGACACCACGCAGAACGAAATCGTGTACTGCGCACTCAGATCGAAGATGCCAGGCGGCGCGGACGCTGCGGTGCTGGCCTGCGCCGGGATGGTATTGCCCAATGTGAAGCGTGCCGAGGTCAGCGACAGGGCGTGATCTGCGGTGACCAGCAGGGTGCTGGCGCCACCGGTAGCAATGAACATTGCCGTTGCAGGATCGCTGGGCAGCGCGCGGTATCCGGCGGTCCACAGCGTGCTGGCACTGGCGCCGTTTGCCGGACCGACAGTGGCTGCGTCGAAGTCCTCGGCAAACGGCAGATTGCCGCTGCTGGAAGAGCTGCTTGACGACGAACTGCTTGACGATGAGGAACTCGAAGAACTCGACGAGGAACTGCTCGATGACGATGAGCTGGAAGAACTCGACGACGATGAGCTGGACGACGATCCGCCGCCGGGCTGGGGATTCCAGCCGCTGCCAGCCGCATAGGCAGAAAACACCTGGGCGCGCGTCGAGAATTCCGTCGCCACGTCACCGGCGCTGAGCTGAAATCCGCCGACGCGCCCCGACAGATCCAACGGCGTTCCGGCAAGATCCATGCTGCCGTATTCGCGCCAGCCGCTGGTGGCGGTGGGGGTTGCCGGATTCGACGCCGGTTGACCGTTCACGCCGGCGCTGGCCCAGCCGACGGTAGCGATATGCGTGTCCAGGCGCGTGTTGACGAACACCACATTGTCGAAAAAGCTCGGGCTGCCACCGCTGCGCGCGAGATAGGTGGCGCCGTTGGGCACATCGCCGGCGAGCGGGCCGGGACCTGGGCCGTGCGTCAGCGAGCTGTTAAGAAACACGAATCCTTTGTCGCTGGCGGCCACACTGCGTGCCTGCAGTACGTAGCCGCCACTGGTAGGGTTCTGCGTATCGCCTACGGAGCGGATTTCACTGTCTTCAAACAAGCTGACGCGGTTGGCACCCCAGATGAAATCGACATTGCCTTCGACCAGACATTGATAGAACCAGGTGTAACCCTTGAGCTGCAGTGTGTCCTGCTCGCTGCGAAAGGTGGCATCGGTGGCAATCAGCCTGTGCGTGCCATCGCTGCTGTTGAAGTAGATCGTCTCCGCCTGACTGGCGGCGGCCGAGCGCAGTGTGGTGTTGCGCAGTGTCAGCCGATCGATCGTCAGCAGGTCGGCGTTCTCGACCAGCAATACGCTGCGGCCGCCATTCGCCGCGCCGGGGCCAGGCGCGCGACTGGTGCCGGAGCCAGCGTTCAGCGCCTCGGAGTTGCGATAGCTGATCAGCACACCGTTGCGGCTCTCGCCGCGGATCGTCAGGTTGGCCTTGCCACGCAGATACAGCAGTTCGTCGTACTGACCGTTGCCGATATCGATCAGCACCGGATCAGCTGCAGCGGAATTCGCCACTGCATAATCGATCGCGCCCTGCACGGTGCGAAAGTCAGCGACGCCATCATCGTCGACCAGCAGAGCCGCGCTGAGCGTCGGCGCGCTGCGCGTGGTGAAGCGCCAGCCGGCATTCTTGCTCATGCCCTGGAAGGCGGTGCCGTTGAGCGCGGTGCCGGTGATCACACCATTGTCGATCGCCACGTAATACTCGGTGGCAAAGTCCAGTGTATGGCTGTGCGGAGCCAGCGTGACAGTGTTGCCGGCAATGCTGAAGGCACTGCGATTGACCACGCGCACGCGGTCCTGTCCGGGAAAGCCGAGTGCGTCGGTATCGCCACTCAATGGCAAGGTATCGACCAGCAGATCGTCGCTGTAACGGTAGATACGCGCGGTACCCGCGCTGCCCAGCGCAGGCGCCGCGTCGAAGGTCATTCGCAGTCGCGTATCGGCGTGCACATCGCTGCTATTGGCCGCCGGCACGACTACGCCGTTAAGGTTATAGACCGTCGTCGGCTCGGCCAGAATGGTGGCGGCGATGGTTTGGCTTACAGCGGCATTCGAGCCACTGGTGAAGGTGATGTTCGCGCTGCCCGCGCTGACTGGCGTCAGCGATACGATATTGCCTGCCGTGCTGGTGCTGACCACGCCCGGTGCGCTGGATAGCACGCTGAAGGTATCCGGCTGTCCATTCGCCTGCAGCGCGGTGACTGTGACCTGATAACCCGGCGTGCCGGCCTGTGCCGTCCACGTCAGTGCAGCCGGATTCAACGTCAGTTGCGCAACGCCCGCGGAAGGACAGGTAGCGGTCGCGGTGCTGCCGTGATCAATGCGGAAGTTATCGATGGTGACATTGGCACTGCTCTCGGTGCGCAAATAGACGAACGATGTAGCCGTCCCCACGGTCGAAGTAACCGACACCACATTGCCGGCGACCAGGGTGCCGACCGCGTTGTTGAGAATGCGCGAAGCGCCGCCGTGCGGTGAATTAGCCGAACCGGTGGTGTTGTTGTTGACATACACCTGCAGGTTGCCGCTGCCGGACGCGGCCTTTACGCAGAACGAGACCGTGTATTGCTGGGATAGATCGAAGATGCCTGGCGGTGCGGTTGTGGTGGTCGTCACCACGGTGGGTAGGGTGTTGCCGATGCTGAAACGCGCACCGACAAAATTCATCGCGCCGTCGACGATGGTGATCGCGCTGGCACCGCCGAGCGCGTGGTACATCGGCGTCGCGGGGTCACCCGGAAGCGCGCGATAGCCCGTAGTGCGGAAGGTGGCCGTAGTCGCGGAGTCGAAGTCTTCAGTAAAGGAAATATTGCCGCCCGCCTGCGCTGGCGCCGCAGCGATCAGCGATGCAGCCACCAGAATGAGGTTGGCAAGCAAGTTTGCCGACGAATAGCTTTTGGAAAGATGCTGCATGGATGTCTCCCGAAATTCAGCGAACCGGCAAACCGGTGTGGAAATGCGGACGTGGCGCGCGGCCGTCAGACGGCTGTATACCGATTGATACCGGTGTCATTTTTCTACGAAAAAACGCCAATCGCGCAAGGTACGGTGACGCATTGCTTGATCGGCGTTGACGGGTCGTCAGCACCAAGGCTGCAGGCGGGAAATCACCACTTTGCGCCGATGACTTACGCGAAGCTTGGCCACAGCAAAGGGTTGCACGCCATCGCGACGATCGAAAAATATCGCCGATGCCGAACTGAATTCGAATGGGCACTCTGGGTTTCCTCTGCGTCGGCGGCGAGCTTGATTTCACCTGATACCGGTGTCAATGTGCGCTGCAGCGTAATGTCGCGCGGACAAGACCGCGATCCCCACAGTGAAGACGAGAACAGCGCACGCATGGGTCAGCTGACGCAAATGATCAGCAAGGCGCGACTGCAACTGTGGCTGGGTCCGTTGCTGATCCTGATTGCTGCTACCTGCACCTTCGGCAGCCGCTACTGGACACCCGAGTCGCTGTTCTGGGACGAGAACTACCATGTCGCCTCGGCACACAAGCAGCTGGCCGGTGTGATGTATATGGAAAACCATCCGCCGCTCGGCAAGATGCTGATCGCACTGGGCGAGCGCGTCACTGCTGCCAACGTCGGCTTGGATACCAGTCGCGTGTTGCAGCGTGATCACATCAGTAATGGATTGCTGCCAACTGGCTATAGCTACGCAGGCGTGCGTCTGGCTTCGGTGCTGTGCATGATCCTGGCTGCGCCGCTGCTGTATGGGCTGATTCGCCTGATTACCGGCAGTGCCTGGTCTGCGCTGGTGTTCTCGGGCTTGATGGTTTTCGATAATGCGCTGATCGTGCACACGCGTGCGGCGATGCTGGAGGGCATGCAGATCTTCTTCGTGCTGCTGGCTCTGTATGTGTTCGCGCGTCTGCTGCGCGCACGTCAGATCGCGCTATGGCATTACCCGCTGCTGGGCGCGCTGATCGGTCTGGTGGTGTCGGTGAAGCTCAATGGTGCGGTGCTGATGCTGTTGCTGGTGGCGTTATTCGCGGTCGATCAATGGCAGAACCTGATGCAGCGTAATTGGCGCTGGCTGCTGATGCGCCTGGCGCAATCGATGCCGTTGTCGCTACTCGGCCTGCTCGGTGTTTTTCTTGGTGTGTTCTATGTGCAGATCGCCGGCAATACCGAGTTGATCGCCACGCGTACCTACAAGGCCAGTCCGGACTATCTGGCGCATTTACAGGCCGGCACCACCTGGACGCCAAGCGGCTTCGTGGTTGGGCTCAGGGACCATCTGCGCTACATCGCCGAATATTCCGACGGCGTGCCGCGACTTGAAATCTGCAAGCCCGGCGAAAACGGCAGTCATCCACTGCGCTGGCCGCTGGGCGCAAAAACCATCAACTACCGCTGGAACAAGGACACCGTCGATGGCCGCGCCGAGGTGTCGTACACCTATCTCGCCGGCAATCCACTGGTGTGGCTGCCGGTGTTACTGGGGGTCCTGTTGTCGACCAGCCTTTTGATCTCGCGATTCGTTTATGGGCAGCCGATTGCAGATCGGCGATTGTTTCTTTGGTCGGTCCTGTTCACCGCGTTGTATCTCGCCTATATGGTGGCCATGCTGCAGGTCGAACGCGTGATGTATCTGTATCACTACCTGCTGCCGCTGATCTTCGGCATCGTCAATCTCGCGGTGGTGCATGCCTATGTGTTCGGGCGTGGGCTTGAAGCCGGCAGCGTGCATACGCGAATCAATCTCGCGGTCTATCTATCACTGGTGATCGCGGTGTTCGCCTTTTTTTCCCCGCTGACCTATGGCTCTGCGCTCACGCCCGAACAGTTCGAACTACGCGAATGGTTTGATGTCTGGCGCTTGGAGCCGGTACGGTGAACGCGCCCCGACCCATTGCGGACTGGGTGCTGTCGGCGCTGCTGGCGATGATCGTCTGCGCGGTCACGGCGGCGATGTTGCCGGTGCGCGTCACGCCTGTACTCAAGCTGGAGCTATCGAAGAATGCCGTAGACATCCGCGATCTGGATCAGCCTCGCAGCATCACTCGCCAGGTTACGCATTGGGTAGACGTGCTCGACCTCGCGCGCGACGGCCGTCTCGCCCATCCACGCCTCGGCGTGCTGGGTCTTGGCGACCATTTCTTTCTCGATGTGAAAACCCGCGTCCGGGTGCCTGCTACTGCCAGCTATCGCTTCGAGGTGCGCAGCGATGATGGTTTCGCGCTTGCGATCGACGAACGCCGCGTCTGTGCCTTCACGAAAGACCGTTCGCTCACAACGCAAACCTGCAGAGTGTTGCTGCTCGCCGGCGATCACGACCTGCGCCTTTCCTACTTCCAGGCCGGTGGGCCGGCGGGCCTGGCGGTGCGCTATGCCGTCAATGCGGATGCGAACTGGCATTGGCTCGGAGAGGACTCGGCGCAGTTACGATTCATCGGCGATTGATGCCACTGTAGGGCAGGCGTGTCGCCTGCCTTCCACGATGTGGGTCGTGGGAGCAATTGTCTTTGTGGGTCCGACCTGTGGTCGGACGCTTTCACCAGAATGGACCGAGTCGACAAAAAGCG
>JANMUE010000041.1:0-1011 GCA_031391205.1 Lysobacterales bacterium
CTGGCGCAAGCCGATGTATTCATGACGCCCACGGCCGGTACGATCTATCGCATTGCCGAGTTGCTGGCCGATCCGATTCGCCTCAATTCCAACTTGGGTTACTACACCAATTTCATGAACTTGTTGGATTTGGCAGCGGTGGCGGTGCCCACTGGTTTCAGAACCGATGGCTTGCCGTTTGGCGTCACGCTGTTTGCCGAACGCGATACCGATGAAGCATTGCTCATTATGGCGGATCGCTTGCAGCGTGCCAGCGTCGGCACCTTAGGGGCCACCTCATGGTCACTACCGCAACAAACTCCACCGGCGATATTGAACGGGTACTTACCCGTTGCGGTGTGTGGTGCGCACATGCAGGGCTTGCCATTGAATCACCAGCTCTCCAGTCGCGGCGCTTACCTACTGCAACGCACGCAAACTGCTGCGCTGTATCGTTTCTATGCCTTGCCCGGTGGGCCGCCGCAGCGGCCAGGCCTGGTGCGTGTCGATGCCGGGGGCGCGCCAATTGAATTAGAAGTCTGGGCCATGCCACACACGCAATGGGGTACGTTCATGGCCGGCATCCCCTCGCCCTTGTGTCTGGGGCAAGTGCAGTTGGCAGACGGCAAATATGTCACCGGTTTCTTATGCGAAGCGCAGGCGGTGACTGATGCGCGCGATATTTCCAACTTTGGCGGCTGGCGAGCTTACTTAGCGGCCTGCGCACACTAAACGTGCGGCGCACAGTCGCCGGGGGCGTTACTGGTGCGTTTTAGAACGACATAGGGAACGCGCTGGCGCGCGGCCGTCATAAATCGGTGATTATTTCGTAGCCACAGGATGTGCACGGAACTTGCAAACTTAAGCTGCAGCCAATGTCGGCTGGATAATCACAAGAGCTACCAGTGACTGCGCAATTACCATTACCGGTACAGGATGGACGCACCGCGCTCGGCAAGGACGCGCTCAAGCGTGCCTTCCTGGATAACTTGTTTTGCATTCAAGGCAAGTTTCCAGCGCTGGCTACCAAGA
>JANMUE010000059.1:0-1168 GCA_031391205.1 Lysobacterales bacterium
GGTGGTGAGTCGCCCACCAATATTGCCAATGAAACTGGTTTTCCCGATCTGATTGTGCCTGCTGGTATGACGGTGGAAGGCTTGCCCGTGACCATTTCATTCTTCGGTCCGGCGTGGAGCGAACCCAAGTTACTGGCCTATGGCTACGACTTCGAGCAAGCCACTAAGGCGATCAAGCTGCCGAAGTACACGCCGGTGTTGCCGGGTGAAACGCTGAGTCACTAACTGAGTTACTGAACCGATGAATTCGTGTGTTGCGGAACTTGAAGCACCCCCACCCCAACCCTCCCCCGCAAGCGAGGGAGGGAAAAGAAGATGTCACTACCTCGCTTGCGGGGGAGGGCGGGGCGTTCGACGCCGATGCAGCGACAGCTCATGGATACTTTTACAACCATCCAATTCTTACCCAGACATCACTCATGAAACTACTAAGCAGAATAGCCTCTGACCAAGATTGGTCGCGACGGCGTTTTATTCAGAGCACGACTACCGCAGGTGCGGCACTGTCGATGGCGAGTTTTGCCAGTGTCTATGCAGCCGGCAGCGACGACATACTCAAGAAGTCCACCGTTGAAATTGCCCAACTCATCAAAGACAAATCGATCACGTCTGTGGATGTAGTTAAGCAATGCTTGGCGCGCATCGATGCTGTTAATCCCAAGATCAATGCCGTGGTTTACTTGTGCCGCGAACGTGCCCTGGCGGAGGCAGCGCAGGCCGATGCCTTGCTGGCGGAGGGTAAGTCCATGGGCCTGCTGCATGGCGTGCCATTCACTGTTAAGGATTCGTTCGACACTGCGGGTGTAGTGAGTACCGGCGGCACCTTGGGTCGCAAAACCTATGTGCCAGGAAAAGACGCCACCGTAGTAGCGCGTGCGCGTGCTGCCGGCGCCATATTGCTTGGCAAAAGTAACACGCCGGAATTCACCTTGGGTGGTGGCGGCAAGGGCACGCTGAATCTGGTGTATGGCGTGACCAACAACCCGTACAACCTCGACTATCAACCCAGTGGTTCATCCGGTGGCGCAGGTGCCATCGTTGCCGCGTATGGCGCGTACTTCGACATTGGTTCTGACTATGGTGGTTCGATTCGTGGTCCCGCTTATGCGAATGGCATTGCCGGCATCAAGCCAACTTTAGGTCGTGTGCCGCGTACTGGACACATTGT
>JANMUE010000069.1:0-1698 GCA_031391205.1 Lysobacterales bacterium
CGAAGCTGAGGGCTGAAAGCTGACTCGGCTATGTATAAAGAGGTTACCCAATGTTATGGTTGTTACGAAATTTTTAATAAACCACAGTAACTTCCCTAAATATGAACCCACTACACAACCCGTTCTCGCCGGGCGCAGGCTCGCCGCTGCTGATCGCAAGACCGCCGTCGCGCTAATCATCGATGAGTTGCAATGCCTGAGCGAAACAGAACTCAGCGCACTCATCATGAACATGCACCAGATTTCTCAGCGCCAGTTACCCGTGGTGTTGATCGGCGCGGGTTTGCCGCAGTTAGTGGGCCTTGCGGGCAAGGCCAGATCCTATGCCGAACGACTGTTCCAGTTTCCCGAACTGGGACCGCTTGCCCCAGAAGATGCGGCTGTCGCTATTCAAGAGCCGGTCGCTGAGCAACATGCACACTTCACCAAGGAAGCCGAACAGGAAGTGATCAAGCAAACGCAGGGCTATCCTTATTTCCTGCAGGAATGGGGTTATCAAGCCTGGAATCTTGCGCCCACGTCTGAGATTACTGTTGAGGTGGTCAAGCAGGCCACCGACGAATCCATCAAATGGATCGACTCCAACTTTTTTCGGGTCCGTTTCGACCCGCTGACGCCGCGCGAAAAAGACTACCTGCGTGTGCTGGCGGAACTGGGCGAAGGCCACCATCGTTCCGGCGACGTTGCCGAACAAATAGGCGTCAAGGTGCAAAGCGTAGCGCCCGTTCGGAACAGCCTGATCGGCAAGGCATGATCTACAGCCCCGCGCATGGCGACACGGCCTTCACCGTGCCGCTGTTTGAGGATTTCATGAAACGCATCATGCCGGACAAGGTATCTGAGAGGCAGAACCGGACTCCGTGAAGCCCGCCGACTTGACCCTGTTTCGCTTATAAGCGAGGATGAGCATGGATGTCAGACACTACCTGACCGCTACCGGGGTTGACCCGATTCAACAATGGCTGGATGCGCTGCAAGACCTGAAAGCGCGAGTGGCCATCTTGCGGCGCATCGACCGCCTGGCGTTGGACAACTTCGGCGATCACAAATTTTGTGGCGAGGGTGTATGGGAACTGCGCGTCGATGTCGGGCCTGGCTATCGTGTTTATTACGCCCAGCAGGGCAAGCGCATCGTGCTGCTGTTATGTGGCGGTTCGAAACGGACTCAAGGTGGCGATATTCGCAAGGCCATTAGCTATTGGCAGGATTTTCAGAAGAGATCGGTATGACTCGCAAACTAAAACCGGCGACACGCAGTCACGAGGCCGCCACAGTGGAAAGCTTCCGCAACCACCCCAAGCTGGCTGCGGAATATCTCAATGCTGTGTTGCAGGACGGCGATCAGGAAGAGTTGATGCTGGCGCTGCGCCGTCTCTCCGAAGCGCATGGTGGCGTAGTGCAAGTCGCTGCGGGCGCCAAGCTCAATGCCACCACGCTGTATCGCACCCTGTCGCCCAAGGGAAATCCGGAACTGAAAAGCTTCAAGGCGCTGCTCAAGGCGATGGGCATGCGTCTCGCGGTGCAACCGATCAGCAAGACAGCTGCGCGTCGGGTATGACCCGGTCAAGCTGTCGCGATGACTTGGTTCAAGCGTTTGGCTTCTGCTGAAAAGAGTGTTTATCCTTCCTATCCTCTGGTCGCCGGAATCATGTTTTGCGTCGCATAGATTGCGGTGGCTGTCCGAGGATACGGATGAAC
>JANMUE010000092.1:0-6068 GCA_031391205.1 Lysobacterales bacterium
CCGTCGCTGTTGCTGTCGTAGTCCGCACCCATGTACTGCGCGAAGCTGTCTGCGCACTGGAAGCCCTTCTGCAGCGCGTACTCGCACATCCAGTAGTTCATCGTCGCGATCGCCGGCAGAAAGCGGTCGCGCAGATTGACCGTGGCGCCGGTACCGGCATCGCGGCAAGAGCTCTGGACATTATCCGCGTTGTAGCCGGGGTAATACAGGTTGGCGACGAGCTTGAGTTTCACACCGGCATTGGCATTGGCGTTGATGTAGTCCATCGCCTGGGCCACGTAGGTTTTGCAATTGGCCACCGCGGTATCGAGCACTCCATAGTTGCAGGTACCGGTTTGCGACTTGAAGCTGGAGCGGGCCTGCAGGCCATCGTTGCCGCACATCTCGAAAGTGACGACGCGGGTATTGGCTGCCTGCATGTACGAGCGGTCGGCCACGATCTTGTTCTGATAGACATCCGACGCCACCGCACCGGACTTGGCCCGGCGCACGCTCTCGATGTCGGCATTCCATTTGGCCGAAAGGTATTCCGAATCGACGGTGGGCGCCGCGTATCTTGCAGCGTTGCTGATCGAGCCGTTGTAGCCGGCGTAGATCGAGTCGCCATAGGCGACGACACGGTATTTGGTCGTGGTGCCCGCCCGATCGACGGTCCAGGACACATTCTGATTCAGCGTATTGCCCAGTGCCGGACCGCCCAGTGCCATCAGCACCACAGCGGACAGCAAGGTATTGCGTGCGCGGCGCATTCCAATATTCATAAGTCCCTCCACTCTGAATAGGATTTACACGCAGAAGCCGGGCGGCTTCTGCCCCAGGTCCATCATTTCAAACGGTTTCTCCCCACAGATCTTCGCAACGTGTGCGCTGGGCACAGACTCGACACCCCAGTGCCGCGGCCGACAATACCGCTGCGTATGGATCGGGTCAACAAATGTTACGCATTGGCCGGACGCTGCAATTTTTGGCGCGCTTTCGGGCGCGTATCGTCGCCATCTCGATGCTTCAGCGCCGTTGAGAAGGGTATGAGCATCGAGGCTGCGGATAGGGGCACAGCGCGTACCAATATGGCCGGCGGCTTCTGGTAAAGAGTTTCTCTCGTGCCGTGCGCGTTGCAGATGAGAACGGCACGGTGTTGCCAGTCTCGCAGAGTGGAGGAAAAACGAAAGCGAAGCAGTGCGCTCGCGCGATTGTGACGGCGGAAACCGAATCAGTTCTAGAAAGGCTTCAGGGGCGGGTTGTGTTGCTGTAGACGCAGGAGTTACCCGCACACGACGGAAGTAGCGAAGGGGCTCTCTGTCAGGTGGGTCAGTCGACATCTCTCGCAGACTGCTTGCATGCCGTTGGCGGATTCTCCCATCCTCACATAAAGTGGGATGCGACCATTCTGCTCGCTGAAATAACCGGCTCTGGCGAGTTTTGCTGAGTGCTGTGGCGTTGGCCGGACTTGGCTTCGTTTCTTGTAAAGGGATAAGCAGCGCGATTCATTTCTTTTGCGCTAGATCAGAACCGGAGTACGAGATGATTCCAGAGCGCATCGTCACTTACCTGATTGCCGCCGCTTTATCGATACCCATCTACTGGGCGGTTGCCGATTTGGCGTTGATTTTGCCGGCACAGGCGCGAGGCGGGACGTTGGACGACGGGGGGACGCTCCGCCCCAAGATGAGCTTCCACGGCGTCTCGCCACGACTGGATTATCTGGCACGCCAACCAAGGCCACTGGCATCAGGCGATGGCCAGTGGATCGAGGCGGAGCGGGAACTACCCGACGAGAAGCCAGAGCCTTCAACATCGGGCGAATCGCTAGCGCAGCCGTTCGTGCAGACCGCTACGCCAAAGCCAGCTGCTGTCATCGCCGGGGCGAACTTCGAAGGCCCCGGGTCGGGGATGGCCGGATTCGTGCTGAACAGTGTGCCGTCGGACGCGACCTTGGGCG
The DNA here is from genome assembly GCA_031391205.1 of Lysobacterales bacterium. GTDB lineage: Bacteria > Pseudomonadota > Gammaproteobacteria > Xanthomonadales > Ahniellaceae > 0-14-3-00-62-12. The sequence goes on from JANMUE010000092.1 coordinate 1,940, forward strand.
TGGGGCCTGACCACATCGTGGCTTGGGTCAACTCCATGTTCGTGGTGTTGGATAAGTCGGGCACGGTCATGATGGCGCCGGTCAACGGTAACAGTCTGTTCACAGGCATGCCCAACCTATGTGCTTCGACCAATCGTGGCGACCCGCTCGTGCAGTACGACCGCCTCGCCGATCGCTGGATACTGAGCCAGTGGGCGTTCGCAGTGAGCAGCGGTGGCGTCCCGACCTTTCCCTACTACCAGTGCTTTGCCGTGTCGACCACGGGCGATCCCATGGGCACCTACGCGCGCTATGCGGTGCTATTCAGCGCCACCGCACCGAGCGGCCTCAATGACTACGGCAAGCTCGGCGTTTGGCCGGACGCATACTACACCTCGCATAATGTGTTCCAGGGCTCGCCGGCGGGTTCTTCCTCCGGCGTCGCGCTGTGCGCTTCCGATCGCGTCAAGATGCTCGCTGGGGATCCGACGGCAACGACGTTGTGCGCGCCGATTGCGTTTTACGCAGGCGGTGCCTCGTTTCTGCCCGCAGACCTGGATGGCACAACGCTGCCCAGCGACCTGTCCCAGGGCGGCATCTTTATGCGCCTTTCGACAGCGCCAGCGCTGCGCATTTTGAAATTGAAGCCGGATTTCAGCGCAGGCACGGTCATGCTTGGCGATGGGTTGGGTGGCGTCCATGGCACGTTCGTAAACTTACCGCTGCCGGCGAGCATCGCGGCGTGCAACGGCTTCGGCAGTGCTTGCATCCCGCAACCGGGCACTTCAAATGTGCTCGAAACATTCGGCGGTCGGCTGATGTATCGGCTGGCGTTTCGCAATCGCGCCGGTGTCGAGAGCATGGTGGTCACACACACCGTGGATCCCGACGGGGCCGGTACACGCGACGCGACGCTGCGCTGGTACGAGATTCGCAATCCACTGGGCGATCCTGCCGATGCCATCGTCGCCAATCGCCTGGTGATTTTCCAGAACGGCACCTACGATCCGGGCGCCAGCGGCGACCGCTGGATGGGTTCTATCGCGATGGATGGCGCGGGCAACATCATGCTGGGCTACAGCGTCGTCAATGCTGGCACCGGCCTCTTCCCCTCGATCGGCATCGCCGCCCGCGAGGCGGCCGACCCGCTCAACACGCTACAGGCTGAAATCATCGCGCATACAGGTACGGGTTCGCAGAACGGCTCATTTACAAACTGGGGCGACTACTCGACGATCCAAGTGGACCCTTCCGACGACCGTACATTCTGGTACATCAACCAGTACCTGAGCACCAACTCCGCGTTCAACTGGCGCACCCGCATCGTGAGCTACCGATTTCCGCCCGACGACATTTTTGCCAGCGGGTTCGAGTAAGGTGCGCTGGCGAAACCGGCGGAGTGTAAGGGGTGTAAGTCCTCGACATCAAAGGACTGGCGATCCGTGCACGTTTCCCGGTCATGCACGGCGTATCGTGAGTTGCGAGGTGAGAAGCTATGGTTCCAGTTTCTCAGGAGCAGCGGGAGAGAGCGTAGAAGAGCCGCTCTTTCGCGCGATTGTGGCGGCGGGAGTGATTCGCGCCATCCATGGAGCCCACGCTCGTTAATGCCGAGGGCCATTTGCTTCGGCGAGGTGGGTCAAGATTTGATCGACTTTGACAAGCAGCGCCGCGCCAGCGTCTGAGCCCGCCGTTTCGTCAGACGCGAAGGTCGTCGTCAGTCGGCTCGGCGAACACGCCCGCAGTTCCTGTACGGTGCTGTGCTGCTATACAGCCACCAAGGTCCAGCGATTGGACCGACGCGCGTAGCGCAGGTCGGCTGGCCGAGGTCCTGCTCGAATACAAGGAGAGGCGGGAGGAACGGACCAGATTCCGGGTGTCGAGTATTGCCAACACTTGCGCGTTCAAGATTCGGATGGGTGATTCTGGTCCGCCCAGTAGTGCTGCAACCACCCATGCCCGCACAGGATCAGAGTTCGAAACTGTCCTTGAAGACCGCAGCGTCATCGAATCACAGCAGGCGGTAGTAGGTGCGGGATTTTCGTTTTACAGGTTTCCGTTCGGGTGTTCAGATATCCGGTGCAACTCGTGATTGCTTCCCGCACGCGTTGGCGGCGAGGCAGGTGCCATTGGTTTGATGATCACGCCATTTTTTTCTGGATGGAGTGTTTTCAAATCTTCGAAGCCATCGGCAAATTGTCTGAAATCGGTGATCAAGGTTATCGCTGGCGTTTTTGCAAACATTGGTCCAAAGGTCTCGAAATGTGACCAATTCGGTCCATTTGGATTCGTTGGCCAATTTACCCAAGTATGACCAATTTGATATATAGAATTGTGCATGTGCAAGGGCAAGGCGCCACCTCCAGCACTGGTAGGCTCAACCACTGTCATTACATACGTACCCGCCTCGAGAATAACTGGCGAGGAAAATGGTAGTTCATACTCGGCTGGGGCAAATTGTGCTGGGGCCGAGATGGTGGTTGCAATTCCAGTTCCACTCAAGGCATCTGGCGCGCCAGCGGTAAAATTTCTTAATCGCGCCACCACGGGTAAGCCGCCCCAGCTGGGTTCCAACATTTCGTCTTTCGCGCCCAAGGTAAATCGAATGGCACGCGCAATCAGTGCTTGCGTTATGGTGAATTGCACTCCCAATTCCCCACCATTAGCGGCACCGATTCCCAAGGTAGCGGCTGGACTTCCCGCATGACGCGCCAAATCACCAAGGGTGACTTGAACTGGTGACGAATAAATAGCATTATTGCCAGAAGTCTCGTCAGCCGGACTGCTCACGATGGAATAACGGACAGCCCATGTTCCCAATTCTGGCGTAGCGATTATTGGTAAATTAATTGCAAATACCATTGGCGCATTGGCTGAAGGAGCAATCGCGGCGATAACATCGGAGGCGACCGCCGATAAGATTGGAATGTCATCCCGAAACCATTGAGCGGAGCCAGAAACATTAGATGCGGAAAATTCGCCAACATTACTTGCCGTTAATCCAATGCTTGGGTCGATTGCCATGCCGCGTGGAATGCGTGTGAATACCGATGGATTTAACGGATTAGTGGCTGCTACATCCAAAGTTTGTGTTTGTACCTTGATGTCATCAATAAGCAATAAAAATTTATCGCTGGAGTTATTGTGAAATCCGATATAAACCCCTTGCCCCGCGAACGCACTCAGGTTGACAGCATTTGCCGTCCAGGCAGAACTTTCTTGTGCGACCGAAAACACTTGTGTACTGCTGGTGATCTGATTGCCAATGACGCCGGTTCCACCCGTTGGCGGTCCTGCGGCTTGGGTAATCACTCGCACTTCATATCCGTCGCGAAAATTCGGATCGTAAGCTATGGCATTCCACGACAAAAGTAGATTTCCAGAGGGAAGAGTGATTAATGGCGTCCACATCCAATCATTAGAAACCGCTGCCGGCGTATACCAAGACGTACTGAACGCGGCACAATCGCTTACATTAAATAAGTAATCACCACGCACCATCCAGGCATTGTCGACATAATTCACGTCGGGGTGCGGCGTGCGATTGTCAACATTACGACGCAACATTCCAATTGGGAAAAAATCTGCCGGCGGGTCACTTCCGGTGCAGTCAACGGTATCCGGTGGGGTATTGGTTGGCACCGCGTCGAAGGTCTCTTGATACAAAATGGTAGCACTCGCGGAATTTGTCATCAGCACGAACGCGATAGCCAAAGCCATGCAGCATGAATAAATCGAGTATCGCTTCATTTCGACCCCTGTTTGTAATGTAGCCACCTAAATTTATTCACATTTAATCCGATGCCCCCCAGCATGGCCCCAGGTGGGGGGCACTGTCCATAGCCCGCAGTGACACTGGAAGAACGCACAGGCACAAAAGGCCCCACATTTGCGTGCGGTTCGTTGTTTCAGTGGGCTTTGGTAAACCGTTTATTGGTGGAGGCGGCGGTAATGATTCGCGCCATCCTTGGCGCCTACCCTTCGCGACGCACGGCGCCGTCGGCCATTTCGGCATCGAGCGCAGCTCGATGGGCCGAAAGGCGAAGGCCAGAATGGCCTGAGTCAGCCGCGGGGCGCTGCGCGGCTGCTGGGGTGCCTCAGCCCAGCAGCCCCACCAAGCAGCAAACAAAAAGGCCACCCGGGGGTGGCCTTT
>JANMUE010000149.1:0-1334 GCA_031391205.1 Lysobacterales bacterium
CCGGCGGGCAAGCCCCAGAAGGCGCGATGCGCCAGCAGATGTCCGCCGTCTTCCATGCGATCCACCGATGGCACATCGACCAGTAGGTGATCGATGCCGATCTCTGCCAACCACGCCAGCGCGGCAGGTTCAAAATACGCCGGGCTACTACCGACATCGTAGTTACGCGTCAACTTGCCATCGGTGTTGGGCAGCGTGCGCACGATCAGTGCCGAGATAGGCGAGACCGGCGGCAAGTTCTTGGCGGATAGCTGTTTACGTAGACAGGACAAACTGATCACCCGGTTGGTAGCGTGCTCGGTGTTATCGCCGGCAATGGGTTCCACGGTGATGAGCTGCGCTAGTAGCAAACCGGCAGGCGCCAGCGTGTTCACCGCAACGCCGTCGCTGGTGATATGGGCAACGCTTTCGGTATGTGTGCCGTTGCAATGTGGCGTCAGATGATAGCGTTGGCAGTTGCAACTGCCGCCTTGCGCCACCGAGCCGATGAAGTTACCCGGACTGAATGTCTCTGCCTGCGCTGCCGGTGCGCCGAAGGCTTGCAGTTGCGGTTCGTTGAAACGCAATGGAATGGAAATATCCATTGCCGGTGCGGCAGCGGCGCGAAATGTCTGGTCGCCGATCGTCAAACTTAAGGTGCTCATGAGTCCTGCTTGGTGGGCACTGCCATCACCGTGCCGCATTGCCGGCAAGTGCGATGCACCAGCGAATTGTAAAAACGCTCGAACACCGGCGACAGTTGCGTCTCGATGTTGGAGATGTGCAGGTACTCGGCGTAGATCAGGTGGTTGCAATGTTCGCAATACCACTCGAAGCCTTCGATTTCGTCGGGTCGGCGCGCGCGTTCGATGACCAGCCCCACGGTATTGGTCGGGCGACGCGGCGAGTGCGGCACATTGGCCGGTAGCAGAAATATATCGCCCTCCCGGATCGCCACATCCACCGACTTGCCGTCTTGAATGGTCTTCAGCACGATGTCGCCTTCCAGTTGATAGAAAAATTCTTCACTGGGGTCGACGTGGTAGTCGGTGCGCGAGTTCGGCCCGCCCACCACCATGACGATGAACTCGGAATCGCGGAACACGCAGCGGTTGCCCACCGGCGGTTTGAGAAATTCGCGATGTTCATCGATCCATTGACGGAAATTAAAGGCGCGTAGTTGGCTCATCGAGATTCTCGGGGAAAGCTGCGGTAACTCTGCCGCAGTGCAGCTTGCATCGCAACACATGTCGCGCAACACTTCAGCCATCGACGCTTGGGGAGTACCAGTATGAACGCCCACAATTTAATCGCTAAGAGTAGTCGGGACTTGCGGGGTTCTGGTTGGCTGATGG
>JANMUE010000182.1:0-1906 GCA_031391205.1 Lysobacterales bacterium
GCACACACGACCGCCTGGTTGCTGGATCGTATCCGCGCCGGCGACGGTGACGCACGCGCGTCGTTGATCGCGCGTGTGCAACCGCTGTTGCAGCGGTTCGCGCATGGCCGTGTGCCGCAGCGACTGCGGCATCAGGAAGACACCGCCGATCTGGTGCAGTTGACCTGGCTCAAGGTGCTGGAGCGGATCGAGTTGATCGAGTCGCGTGAACCCGGTGCGTTTTTTGCCTACCTGCGCACGGTGCTGATCAATGCGCTGCGCGAGTCGTTGCGCCGCAACCAGCGTTCGCCGATGCAGCCCGGAGCGGACATCGACGAAGCCAGCGCCGCATTGCCGGCAGCGCATGTCGATCCCGATGACTGGCTGGCCTGGGAGCAGTCGCTGGCGAAGCTCTCTGATGCGCATCGTGGCCTGGTGTTGATGCGTTTCGAATTTGGCATGAGCTTCGTGGAGATTGGCGCTGAACTGGGCGAGTCGCCCGATGGGGTGCGCGTCAAACTCAATCGTGCGGTCGCCCGAATGGCCGAGGCGGCGCGATGAGTGGTGATCGGGAACACGATGTGCAGGTTCTGATCGACCGCATCGCCAATGGCGAGTCCATCGATCTGGATGAGATACCCGAGGCGCTGCGCAATACGCCGCAGGTACAGCGGTTGCTCGCCATTGCCCGTGTCACCCAGGGGCTTGACCGCAACCAGGGCGGCGCGCCGCCCGCTGCACCCGCGGAAACGGTCATCGGTCCATGGCGGCTGATTCAACTGCTTGGCAGCGGCGGCATGGGCGAGGTGTGGCTGGGTGAGCGCAGCGATGGCGTGGTCGAGCATCGTGTGGCGATCAAGCGTGTACGCACACACGGCCAGCGATTTCATGAACGCCTGCTCAGCGAGCGCCGACTGCTGGCGCGACTGGAGCATCCCAATATCGCGCGCTTTATCGATGCCGGCATTGATGCGAGCGGTGCACCGTGGCTGGCGATGGAATATGTGGAAGGCATGCCGATCACCGAATGGTGTGCTGCACGCGCCTTGCCGGTGCGTGCGCGCCTGCAACTGTTCCAGAAGGTCTGCGCCGCGGTGGAGCACGCGCATCGTCACCTGATCGTGCATCGCGATCTCAAGCCCAGCAATGTCATGGTCAATGGCGATGGCGAGCCCAAGCTGCTGGATTTTGGCATTGCCAAATTGCTCGATGGCAGCGACGGAGAAACCACTGTCGGTGCGCTTACGCCTGCTTACGCAGCCCCCGAGCAATTGCGCGGTGAAGAAGTTTCCACGGCGACCGATGTGTATGTGCTCGGACTGCTGCTGTATCGCATCCTCGCCGGGGCGCTGCCGGAGACGCGCTCCAGTGGTCAGCTGGCGGGTGTGCTGGCGCGCATCAATGACGAGGAAACGCAGCGGCCCAGCATGAGTGCACGCATGGCCTCGGACAATCTGCCGTATCCAGCGACTGCGCTGTCCGGCGATCTGGATGCCATCGTCGCCCAGGCCATCCGTGCCCAGCCACAGGCGCGTTACGGATCGGTGCCGGAGCTTTCAGCGGACATCAGCCGCTATCTGGATGCGCGTCCGGTGCGTGCCCGCGTGCCATCGCGGTGGTATCGATTTTCGCGATTCGCGCGTCGTAACCGTGCTGCGCTGGCGCTCGGCATAGCCGCGGCCATCGCATTGATCGCGGGCACGGTGATTTCGCTGCAGCAGGCGAGCCGCGCCGAACGCGAGGCACAGACCGCGCGCCGCGAGCTGGCGCGAGCCGAGCGTGTTTCGGAGTTTCTGGGCTCGCTCTATCGCGAGCACGATCCGCTCAGCCGTGACGCCGCAGTGGCACGATCACCGCAGGTGCAGATGGCCGAGGCGGTGGCACGGGTCGAAAGTGAGTTGTCGGAAGATCCGGTCAGTCAGGCGCA
>JANMUE010000192.1:0-48483 GCA_031391205.1 Lysobacterales bacterium
GCGGGGGGGCGGGCCCCCCGCTCCTACAACGCATCGGCAACCCCCGTTCTCGCAGCACGTAGGGCGGATCCCTCGAAGCGGTATCCGCCGCGTGGTGTTGCCGATTGCGGCACATACGAGTGCTACGGATATTCCGATGTCGGGTTCCGCCGCGCGGGACCCGACCTACGCCCACCTCTCAACGATACCCCGCCGCCTGCAACTCAAAGAGTTCGGCATAACGCCGTCCCGCAGCTAGCAGTTCTTCATGGCTGCCGACTTCCTCGATCTGCCCGGCCTCGAGTACCAGGATTCGATCGGCCATGCGCACGGTGGAGAAGCGATGCGAGATCAGTACGGCGGTCTTGCCGGCGCTGAGTTCCTTGAAGCGCTGGAATACCTCGAACTCGGAACGCGCGTCGAGCGCGGCGGTGGGCTCGTCGAGAATCAGCAGTTCGGCGTCGCGCATGTAGGCGCGGGCGATGGCGATTTTCTGCCATTCACCGCCGGACAGATCCACGCCCTTGCGGAAACGTTTGCCCAGCACCTGATCGTAGCCATCAGGCAGTTTGGCGATCACTTCGTCGGCCAGACTGCGGCGCGCCGCTTCCTCGATGCGCGCACGATCGTCGATCGCCTCGATGCGGCCGACGGCGATGTTGTCGGCGGCGCTCAGGTGATAGCGGACGAAGTCCTGGAAGATCACGCCGATATTCGCGCGCAGTTGTTCCAGGTCGTATTCGCGCAGATCGCGGCCGTCGAGCAGGATGCGGCCCTCGTCGGGATCGTAGAGACGTGCCAGCAGTTTGACCAGCGTGGTCTTGCCGGCGCCATTCTCGCCGACCAGCGCCAGCACCTCGCCCGCGTGTAATGTAAAACTCAAATGGCGCACCGCCCAGCGCTCCGCGCCTGGATAGCTGAAACCCACGTCCTCGAACACGAAGCCCTGACGCACCGGGCTGGGAAACGGCAGCGGATTGGGTGGCGACACGATCTCGGGTTTGATTTCGAAAAACGAGAACAGATCATCCAGATACAACGCCTGGCCGGCGATCTGCGAAAAACCAACCAACAATGCTTCCAGAAGATTACGCAGGCGCCGGAACGAGCCGGCGAGAAAGGTCAGATCACCGATGGTGAATTCGCCCGCCACGGTACGCCAGGCGATGAAAGCGTAGGCGATGTAGTAGCCGAGCGTGCCCAATGCAGTGAGCAGGCCGCCCCAGCCGGCGCGGCGGATCGCGAGTCGGCGATTGGCCAGATAGAATTTATCCGCGAGCACACGGTAGCGATCGATCAGAAACCGGTTGAGCCCGAATATCTTCACTTCCTTGGCGGTCTCTACACTGGCGCCGGTCTGTCGAAAATAATCGAGTTCGCGGCGCTCGGGCGTCCACTGGTAATTGAGGCTGTAGCTCTCGGCGTTGAATCGCGCCTCGCCGATGAAGGCCGGCACCAGCGCGATGATCAGCAGCAGGATCAGCCAGGGCGCATAAATCGCCAAGCCGACGGCGAAGGTGATGATGGTCAGCACATCCTGCGCCTGGCCGAGCAACTGCCCGAGCAAGGTCATCCGGCCCATGGTCTGGCGGCGCGCGCGGTCGAGCTTGTCCTGCAGCTCGCTGTCCTCGAAGTCTTCCAGATCTAGCTTCGCCGCATGCTCCATCAGGCGCACGCTGGTGGCGTTGTTGAATCGTTCCGAAAGCAGCGAATCGATCAGCGACACGATGCGGCCGAACACATCGGAAATCACCGCCAGGCCAAACTCCAGCAACAGCAGCAGGCTCAGATGATCGAGCGCACCACCACGCCACCAGTCGCTGAGATCGGCGGGCACCACACCCGCCTGCACCAGCCCCAGAGCTTCGTCGATGATCAGCTTGCCGACGTAGAGCATGGTCACCGGCAACATCGCACGCACCAGGCGCAGGCCGATATTGGCCACGGTCAGCCCGCGGCTGGTGTCCCACACCATGCGGATGAACGGCGGCAGATTGCGCAAAGCGCCGAAACGCGCACGCAGACTCGTGGGCGGCGGTGCGCTGTGCGCCGTTGACCCGGCGCGGCTGCGGCCACCCATGTTGTACTGACGCGGCATCGCTGCTCCTTACGCAATCTGACCGATCCGAGCATGGCATAGCCGGGGACCGGCTTTCCGTCTGTCCGCGCACCGAGCATTGCGCTTAGACTGGTCGCGCACCAACCTCACCTTCGACGGAACGGATGAACACCAGACTCATCGCTTTACTCGCAGCGGCTCTGATCCCGCTAGCCGTTGCAGCGATGTATCACCTGCGTGGTACGAAGCCAGCCGCAACTTCAGCACCGACTGCAAACCGGCAACCTGCCCTGCCCTCGAACGCGATCGAGTCGGAGACCGCGCACTATCTAATTCATTCGACAGCATCGCCAGAGCAGACGCGGCTGGTCGCCCAGGTGGTAGAACATTTGTATGTTGCCTATGCGGCGAATTTTCCGGTCACGTCATCCGAGCACAAACTGCACATGGTGCTGTACCGCAACCGCGACGAATTCAAGCGCAACAACCGCAGCAGCCCCTGGGCCGAAGGCTACTATCTCAAGCCGCGCAGCCATGCGTATTTCGATGCCACTGCGGACAATCCCTATCACTGGATGCTGCACGAAGTGACGCATCAACTGACCCGCGAAGTGTCCGGGATCAAACCCAATCGCTGGATTGACGAGGGACTGGCGACCTATTTTTCGACCAGCCGCATCGACGCATCGGGCCTGCGTCTCGGCGATGTCGACCCACACACTTATCCGCTGTGGTGGCTGAAACACGATACCTTCAGCGGCGACAAAACGCGCGACCTCGCGACGGCGGACTTTATCTCGTTGCAGCAGTTGCTCACCGGCAGGAACGCCCCCGACGTCAACACGCATTTCAACCAGTACTACCTTTGCGCCTGGAGCCTCACACATTTTCTATTCCACTACGACGGTGGCCGCTATGCCAACGCCCATCGGCAACTGATTGCGCGCGGCGGCAGCGCGGCCGATTTCATCGCGCTGATTGGGCCGTTGGAGAAAATCGAAGCGGAGTGGTATTCATATCTCGTTGACCAGGCGCACGAAATATCGGAGCCGGAGTGACTTTGCAGTTCACCCGTTTAAGCTAAGGACCCGACGACGTGGCAGAGCCCCTCCAGTCTTGCAAACACTGCGGCGCAGTCGTACTCGCCTTCACTCCGAACGAAACGGAGTTGCGGGCGGTTGTCGCGGCGCTGTGCAACGGGTCCCGAACGATCGCCGCAGCCGAACTTCAATACTTCGCCCAAAGCACGATCGCGGAGGCAACCGCGTGGGTGGATCATCTGCTTGCCTGTGCCTACGCCTGGCCGAATGCCGAAGCGGACGAACCCGTTCTCGAACAGATCGAGCAAGCGTTTCTGACGGTGCCCAAACCGGAACACTTCACCAGTTACACGCACTGCGCCGAATGCGCAGAGCATGATGAAACCCTGCGCGGCCGGACTCGCGACACGTTGCGTCGCGAAGATCTCGGCAACGGTTGGGACCCGATCGCATTTTCAAGCGCGGAGGGAATCGGTTACTACTTTCCGGCACTGGCACGCTTCGCGATGCTTCCGAACGCATGGCGGAACGACTGGTATGCGGATCAGTTGCTCTCGCACCTGGCCTGGGAAGGCCGGCAGAATCGATTCCTGGAATGGTGTACACCTCACCAGCGCGAAGCCGTCGTGGCGCTACTGCTGCGTTTGTCCACGCCTCGAACCATTGCAATCGGGCGGTCCCTGCCGTCGGACACGCTGCACGAGGCGTTGGCCGCGTGGCAGTGCGGGCCCTCGTAACAAGCAGGGCGGATCCCTCGAAGAGGTATCCGCCGCGCGGTCTTGAAGCTTGCGGTTAATATTGGTGCTACGGATATACCGATGTCGGGTACCGCTTCGCGGGACCCGACCTACGTGGTGCACTTCAAAGCCGGTTTCCTTCGGCAGCCTAGACCGGGCGATAGATGCTGAGCACCAGCAACGCAAAACCGGCGACAGCAAGCAGCGCATGCACGGTCATGAACGGCACCGGCAGTGGCAGCAGCTTGGTGTGATAGAGCAGATTGATTGCTGCACCACCTACCGCGGCCAGCAACAACAGTGCCAGCGCGATCTGTGCCATCAACGGAACTCCGGCGACCACCGCAGCATAGGCGAGCAAAGTCAGGCCGCCAGCCGCAAGCAGGCCGTGGCCCATTGCCAGCCACGAAGGCGGGCGCGGTGTGCCGCTCATGCGCATGCCGAACATCAGCAATCCGCCCAATGCGGCGATGGCGAACAGCGCCGCCGAGACCTTCAGCATCGCAAACATATCCATGCGCGACCTCCACACTGTGCGGGAACCCTCTGGAAACCCGCATGCCGCGATCACAACGCGCGGAACGAGGACTTTGTGCGGCGCGAGCCGTAACCCAGCATAGGCGTCGTGGGTCGCAGTCTCTGTGCGGCTTCACACACAGCTTGAGGCAGCGCAATTCACGACAACGCATCCGACCTGGATCATGTAGGGCAAGCCTGTGGCTTGCCCTTTCCGTTACAGAGGCGTCGAGACGGCACGTGACACGCGTTCCCTACAGGTCGCGTTTGCGCTCAGTCTTCGCCCGTTCGCTCTGCCCGTAGTCCCGCGAAGCATCCGCGCATAGCGCGGCCAGTTGTTGCAGTACCTCCTGCACCGCCTGATTGGCAGCTACAACGCCGGCATAAGGATCGTCGCTGGTCGCGGCAACGCTGGCATCGAGATCGCGGGACCGCAGCACTTCACGGCCGGCGCTGTCCACCAAGTTGACACGCAAGGTAAAGCGCACGCTGCTGGGGTGGCTGCGAAAATCCTGTTGCAGCCGCAGGACTTCGGTGTCCAGTCGCATATCTCCGGCCACGCCGCCGGTGCTGAGCAGTACCCCATCGAAGGCGCCGGCGTCTCCCAGCACGGCCACTATCAGTGGGGCCAGCATGCGCGCCGGCGTATCGATCCATTGGCTATGTGCAAAGTATTCGAGCTTATGCGTCTGGCGCAGATAGATGATGCGTTGGCTATCGAATCCTGCAGCTGCGCGCGGCGGGTAGATGACCAGGGTGGGCGCGGCCTTCGTATTTGGCGAAGACGGCGTTGACGACGATGCCGGCGCAGCGTCCAGGCTGAAGAACGATGGCTGTGGTTTCGGTTTCGGGAACAGCATGCTGCAACCGCAGGTCAGTGCCAGAATCAAAGCACCGGCACAGCACCGTAACCCACGCGCGGAAAGAAATGCGTTCATGGCAGCCGCCTCGGTGCGGGTTCGTTGTCGATGCGTTGTGTGCGTTCGGTGCCGGGACGCGTTTCTCCCGGCCCTTCGGGTACCGGGCTGCTACCGAACAGCAGACCGGATGGATTACGTTCGGTTTGGTCGCTGAGACGGCGCAGCGATGCTGCCAGCACATTGAGCTCGCCCATCAGTCGCTCCAGCTCGGGCAGGGTCTGGCTGGTGAAGCGCTGCACGTCACCGCCGATCGCATCGATGGTCTTGCCGGCGTTGTCTGCGGCCAACGCGGTGTTGTCGCCCATGCGTTCGATGGCTTCGGCGCTGCGACCGATGCGATCGACCAGGGGCTCCATTTTTTTGGTCACACGCGCGCTGTTGTCGAAGGTACGCGCGGCACTGACGATGCCTGCATCGATGGTCTCCTTGCGGTCTGCGAGGGTTCGTGTCAGCGCGGCGATGTCGGCGAGCGCGCTGCTGAAAGCGATGCGATTCTCGTCGCTGAGAATCGCGTTGATGTTGTTCGACGTGCTGTCCAATTTCGCCAGCACGTTGCTGAGTATCGTTTCCAGCCGGGCACTGAGCGAGGGCTTGGTGCGGATCACCGGATAGGGTTCGCCCGGCGTCGCTCGCAATGGCGCGGCATTGAGCGCACCGCCGTCGAGCTCCATATAGGCGATGCCCGTCAGGCCCTGAATCTTCAGCACCGCCACCGTGTCTTCCTTGATCGGTGTGCCGCGCTCGATCGCCAGCACCAGCCGCACGCGCTGCGGGTTATCACGGTCGAGCGCGATGCTCTTCACCTTGCCGACATCGACACCGTTGTACTTGACCGGCGCGTTGACGTTGAGACCGGCGACTGACTCCTCTTCGATGGCCAGGTACATATCGAACTTCGTCTGCATTGAGCCGCCCGACGAGATCCACAACAGGCCAAGGATCAGCACCGTACCCAGAATCAGCACGAAGGCACCGACGATCGCATAGTTCACCTTGGTTTCCATTACTGCCTCGCCATGTTGCGATCGGGAGCGGTTGCAGCCTGCCGCCCATTTAGAACCGGCTCATACTCCTGCGCGGCACGACCACGCGGGCCGTCGAAGAATCGTCGTATGGCGGGATTGTCGATGAGCGCGAGTTCGGCCATCGAACCGATGCCCTGCACTTTTCCATCAGCAAGCACAGCGACGCGATCCGCTACCTGCCAGAGCAGGTCGAGGTCATGCGTGATCATGACGATGGTCAGACCAAACAGGTCGCGCAGCTTCAGCACCAGCTCATCGACACCGGCAGCGCTTGCCGGGTCCAGCCCGGCCGTGGGCTCGTCGAGGAACAGCAGCTCCGGGTCCAGCGCCAGTGCGCGCGCCAGCGACGCGCGATTGAGCATGCCGCCGCTGAGTTCGGCCGGTAACTGCATGACCACTTCGGGACCCAGCCCGGCCATCGCAAGCTTGGAATCGGCGATTTCATCGATCAGCGGGTCGGACAGATCGGTATGTTCGCGCAGTGGCAAGCCGATGTTTTCACGGACGTTCAACGAGCCGAACAGGCCGCCATGCTGAAACATTACGCCCCAGCGCTGGCGCAGTTCGACCGCATCGGCGTCTGCGATGGACAGCAGGTCGACGCCCAGCACCTTGATCGAACCGGAGTTCGGGCGATGCAGCAGGATCATCTCGCGCAGCAGCGTCGACTTGCCGGAGCCGCTGCCGCCGATCAGCGCGAAGATTTCGGCGCGGCGCACCTGCAGATCGATATCGGTATGCACGACGTGACTGCCGAACGCGGTCGAAACCTTGCCAAGCTCGATGACGACTTCGTCGGTGATTGCTGCGTCGCGCATATCAGATATCCAGAGCGCTGAAGACGATCGAGAAAAGCGAATCGGCAACGATGACCAGGAAGATCGATTGCACGACGCTGCGCGTAGTCTGACGACCGACGCTGTCGGCACCGCCGCGGGTGCGAAAACCCTGGAAGCAACCGACGATCACGATGATCACCGCGAATACCGGTGCCTTGCCGATACCGACCGTATACGTGGTCATGACGATGGCCTTGATGAAGCGATCGAGAAATTCGATGTAGCCGACATCAAGCTGGGCGCGCGCCATGATCATGCCGCCGGTAACGCCAAGCACATCAGCGAATACCGTCAGCAGCGGTAACGCAATCAGCATCGCGATGAGCTTGGGCAAAACCAGCATCTCCAACGGCGCGATGCCCAGGGTGCGCATGGCGTCGATTTCTTCAGTCACTGCCATCGTTCCTATCTGTGCGGCATAGGCCGAGCCGGAGCGGCCGGCAACGATGATCGCGGTGATCAATGGCGCGAACTCGCGCAGCATGGAAACGCCGACCAGATCGGCGACAAAGATATTGGCACCGTACATTCTGAGCTGGTCAGCGCCTTGGTAGGCGACGACCACGCCCAGCAGAAATGCCAGCGTGCCGACGATAGGCAGCGCATCGAATCCCGCAGTGCGGATGTTGTGCAGGATCGGCCGCCAGCGGATTCGCGACGGATGTGTGATGCACCCTGCCAACGCGATGGCGGATTCGCCGACGAAACTGAGCAGCGCCATCGTCTCGTCGTAAAGATCCTTGGCGCCGCGGCCGGTCCGCTCCAGCATCGAGGGGGCGGCAGTGGCGGCAGGTAATTTCTGCGCGGCCTGCTCCTTCATCTGCTGCGCCACGGCGTCCAGCAGTTTGGCGAACTCCGGACGCAGGCCGCGCAAGGTGACTTCCGTGCCTTGCTCGCGCAGACGCAGCAGCAGCTTCTGCAGCAGCCAGGCGCCGGCCGAATCCAGCGCCTCGATTTTTGTGCCGTCGGCTACGGTCTGAGAGTGCGCATGGGGAGGCGCTGTCACCAGCTGCCGCTCCATCGCGCCCAGCCCGCGCACCGTCCAATGTCCAGACAACACCAATTCCTGCTGGCTCTGCTCGGCCATTGCAGCCGGTGGGTTCGATGGCGGTTTCATGAGTGACGATCAGGCTAACCAGGCGCAGAAACGCGGTATGTACGCGAGCGCACCGATATCGCGCAGCCGATGCTGCGGCTGTCGGCGACATTGAGAGCCGCATAAGCTGTAACATTCGTGCGCTATCGCACTAAGATATTGACACGCGTCACACTCATCGGGCATCGGCAGCCTGATACTCAGCGGTTGATGATTTCGGTGTCGCTGTCATATTTCAACGATGATGTTGCTGTGTTTTCTGACGACGATCGCCTATCGTCAACGTACATTCTTGCCCTGACTGTCGTCGTTCGTGATCCCCTCGCACAGGAAACCTCTGAACAAGTCACGACTTCGTCTTCGCCGAACAGCTTAGTGTCTCCACACCCGGAAAAACCTGCGGTTTTCCGCCCCCTGACTCAGGGGGCTATCGCGGCTCCGGACTGATCCATAGTTCCCTAGCCATGACCAAGGAGTTGCTCCATGCGCAACAAGCACATCAAGAAGGTCACCTTGCTCGCCGGTCTGTACGGCATCGGTGCCGCCGGCCTGGCTATCGCCCAGTCCGATCCATCGACTGCGGAGCAGTCCGATACCGGCACCGAAAAGATGGAAGAGATCGTGGTCACGGCGACCAAACGCGAGGCCGGCATCTACGATGTGCCGGTGGCGATCAGTGCGTTCACCGCTGAGACCATAGAATTATCCGGGGTCACCGACCTGGTCGATATCGGCAAGTTCGTGCCGAACCTCAACGTCACCGAGTTTTCCGCCGGGCACACCGCCTCGGTCAATCCGTTCATTCGCGGAATCGGCCTGCAGGATCATCTGATCACCACCGATCCCGGCGTTGGCGTTTATGTAGACGGCGTCTACCTCGGACGTCAGGTTGGTCAGAACTGGAGCCTGTCGAATATCGAACGCGTTGAAGTGCTGCGCGGCCCGCAGGGCACCTTGTATGGGCGCAACTCGATCGGCGGCGCGATCAATATCATCACCCGCCAGCCGGGCGATGAGGAAGGCGGACGCCTGGCGCTGGAAGCGGGCTCGCGCGGGCGCCTGAATGGCAGTTTCTACGACAACGTCAAGATCAGCGACCAGTGGGCATTGTCGGTCAACGGCGCCTACACGCAACGCGGCGGTGTCGGCGAGTTCCGTCTGCTGAGCAACCCGCGCAAGGACGTCGGCGAGCTGCAGGACAACTCCGCACGCTTCGCTGTCAAGTGGACACCCAGCGACCTGTTCTCTCTGCTGTTTGTCGCCGATGCCAATGAGGGCGACAACGGCCTGCGCCCTTACACCACATTGATCGACGAACTGCCGAACGGTGGCGTGTATCTCGCCGGCTTTCGCAATTCCGATCTGGCCGCGGACCCTTACGACAACAATACCGGACAGGCCGATCAGATTGCCGTGACCAATGAGGCCAACGGGTTTTCACTGACCGCCGACTGGATCATGAGCGACCAGCTGGCCGGCAAACTGATCTTCAGCGACCGCCACTCGGAATATCAGGCCGGCTTGGACGACGACAGCCTGTTCGAAGACTTCCTGTCCTTCCCGGAAGATGGCGAAGCCGATCAGACCTCGGCCGAGTTGCAGATCAACGGCGTTTACGAGCGCTGGGATTTCGTTGCCGGCCTGTACTACTTCAAGGAAGACGGCTTCAACCTGCAGGACCCGAATGTATTTCTCGGTGGCGCCGGCACGTATTTTCTCGATCAGGACGTAAAAAGCAAAGCCGTGTATGGCAATGTGGGCTTTCAGCTGACCGATCAGTTCCGGCTGTCGGGTGGCCTGCGCTTTACCCGCGATGACAAGCAGGCCTTTGTCGATATCAACCATTTTGTGTTCACCAGCGGCGAACGCGACTGGTCAGAGACCAGCTGGGATGTGTCCGGTGTGTATCAGCTCAACAACGGCATGAGTTTTTACGGCACGGTGCAGAACGGCTACCAGTCCGGGCAGTTTCCACCGCGCGCGTACTGTCTGTTCGGCAACCTCGCCATCGGCCAGCCCGGCAATGTGACGGCGGACAACTGCTTCGTCGCAGGCGACAACATCACCGCACAGAACTACGAGGTCGGACTCAAGGGACAGCCGCTGGACAACCTCAGCATGAGCGTCGGCATCTTCCATACCCAGTACTCGGATCTGCCGTATCAGGTCAGCACCACATCGGGCGCGGGCTTCGATACGCGCAACATCATTGTCGATCAGGACTCCACCGGCGTCGAATGGGAAAGCACCTTGCTGCTCGGTGACAGCTTTCGGCTGCACACATCGGCCGGCTTTATCGATGTCGATGTCGACGACCCGGTTGCCGTCGCGCCACTGACGCCGGAATGGACCGCGTCGATCAGCCCTGAATATTCATTTGCTCTGGCCAGCGGTACTCTGCTGCTGCGCGCGGACTGGTCCTACCGCGATCAGATGTACGGTGAACCCACACCCGACCCGGCACGTTTCACCCAGATCGATTCGCGCAGTCTGCTCAACCTCAACGTCACTTATCAGTCTGAGGATGGCGGCTGGACATTGGGCGCCTATGGCCGCAATGTCACCGATGAACGTTACGACCAGGGCCGACTGAATACCGGCGACTACGTGCTGGTGATGCTCAGCAATGATGCGAGCGAGTTTGGGCTGCGCTTCACGCAGAACTTCGGCAGGTAACACGGTCTTTGCTGCCCTTCTCCCGCTCCGCGGGAGAAGCACGTAGGGCGGATCCCTCGAAGAGGTATCCGCCGCGTGGTCCTTCAGATCGCCGTTCTTTCAGATGCAGCGGATATCCCGACGTCGGGTACCGCTGCGCGGGACCCGACCTACGTCCTGTGGCGCCGCGCACGGTATTCCCCTAGATGCCCCTCTACCTTGCCACGCACTATTGCTGACGCGCACTCAGTCTCGCGTAGCGACACTGTTGACGGAGGGCCGAAGATGATGTCGATCCGTGGAACCACTGCCAGGTTTCTCAATGGCCGCACACCTGTTCTTCCGCGGTTGTGTCTGCTTGTCTTCGGACTGGGCGCTGCCGACGCCTCGGCAGAACGTATATTGAATACGCTCCCGCATACCGAGCTGTTCGATTCCAGTGCCTACGCCAGCGATATCCTCTGGTTTACCGAAGGCGCCACCCATACGTATATGAGCAGCGCCGGGTGGCGCGGTGGCGCCGCAAAATTCACTCCGCCGGTGAGTAATCAAGGTTACTCCGGTCTTGGCCAGTTCCATCTTTCCGGCCTGCAGCAGATCCCGGCGCAGCTCCATGTGTGCTTTCTGATTTATCACGGCAACACCTGGAACCTTCATGGACCCGGCAACAAGCTGATCA
The DNA here is from genome assembly GCA_031391205.1 of Lysobacterales bacterium. Classification (GTDB taxonomy): domain Bacteria; phylum Pseudomonadota; class Gammaproteobacteria; order Xanthomonadales; family Ahniellaceae; genus 0-14-3-00-62-12. The sequence goes on from JANMUE010000192.1 coordinate 11,546, forward strand.
TCATGAACCGCAGCGGCAGCGAGGGTCGCCCGATGATCATCACCCGCCACTGGAATGAAATGACCAGCGACCGTTGGGAAACCTGGGGTGCCTGCGATGGCACCGTGTGCCGATAAGAGGGCGGCGGTTTCTTTCCCGATGGCAGCGACCGCCTGCGTATCGGCGACCCGCCGGGCGCCCGCGAGCACGAGTGGGTCAGCGTTGAATTCGAAGCCAATACCGTCACCGGGAATATCCGCCTCTACGTCGATACCCAGGATGGCGACCTGCAGGGTCTCTACATCGAGCGCCCGATGGACGACACCGGCCCCGGCGGAATCTGGAGTTACATCGACATCATCGGCGGTTACATGGAGTTCACCACGACACCCGGTCCGGAAAACTACTTCATGATCGATGAGCTGGTGATAGCCTCGAACCACATCGGTCCACCGGATGGATTTCTCCAGTGCTGCTTCGCGAACGGCTTCGAATAACCCGTAGCGGCGGATCCCTCGAAGAGGTATCCGCCGCGTGGTCTGTCAGATCGCGGTTCTTTCAGATGCAGCGGATATCCCGACGTCGGGTACCGCGTCGCGGGACCCGACCTACGTCCCGCATCCAGGCTATTCGTTATTGCAGCGATCGACGCCGGAACGCCAAGGTCATGAAATTCACGATATCGGTTTGCTCCTGCGCACTGAGAAACCATGCCGGTTCGCCGAGTGCAGTGCCGGTGATCAGGAACACGGAATCGGCGTAGTGCTTGACGACTTCCTGCAGCGTGTCGGCCGAGTTGTCGTGGAAGTACGGCGCAGAATCCGCTGCACCCCAGAGTGAGGACGTACGGAAGAAGGACACCGTGGCCGGCGCGGCCCCGGGTGGCGAGTTGATGATGCAGGCGAGCGGAAATTCGCAGGGGTCGCCGGTGGTCAGGATATGTCCGGGATCAGAGGACTTGATGGTGAATACCGTACCCGCCGGAAACAGCACCGTACCCGGAGGCGGCAGGCCCGGCAGCGGCACCGGCGGCACGATGAAGTCATACGTCAGCGTCACCCGATAGGTAAGCTCGGGCAGATTCAATCCCTGATGTGCGCCTGGGAAGGGCACTAGCGGCGCATCGTTGACCTCGGCGACGAAGTTGTTGGTGATCTGTTCGCCGGGCGCCTGCACCGGATTGAATGGATTGGTCAGATCCAGCATCGGCCCGGAGTGACAAGTGGCGCAGTGACCGCCACGCTCTGCAGCGCCCGTCGCCACCGGTAGCGACACGAAAAAATTGCGACCACGCAGCAACGACTGCCGCAGCGCGCTCAACTGCTGCTGTGTCGCCCCGAGCATGCCGGGAAACTGGAAGCGCAGCAGCGTGGCCGACGGTACCGATGGCAGAGGTGCATCGGAACCGGTGCGGGCGCGCTGGCGCAATATCGGGTCTGTGAAGAACTGCTTCTGGAAGAAGGCGAGCTGATCGGCCTCTGCTGCATTGGCCAGCACATCGGGCTGAAAATGTGTCTGCAGCGCAGCGTTGGCCTGCACCGCCAGATCGGTTTCGCGGCCGTCCCAGAGCAGGCGATCTTCCAGCGCCATGTTCTCGATCGATGGTGTGGAACGCCATACCGCCACCGTGACTGATCCATCATCATTGCGCGTCAGTGTCGGGCCGGTGGGCTCGACGACTGCGACGTTCTCCGGCAACGTGAATGGAATGCGCACCAGCGCATGCTGCCGCAGCAGCGTGAAGTCGCTACCGGCGCCGTCATCGGAATCGATGGAACGAAACAGCGGCCCTATCGGGTCATCGGCAAACAGCGCCTGTGCGTCCGCAGGTGTGAAGTCGAAGTTGTCGCCCGGTAATTTGCGCAGATGGCAGGTGGCGCAGGTACGGCCGTTTCCGCCGAAGGTCTCATTGAAAAACAACCGGCACCCAGGAAGAAAGCGATGCAGGCGTTCGTGCTGCGACATATCCGGAAGGGTTTGACTGAGCAGCAGACAACGCAGCTCGTTGCTTTGTGTCTGGCTGAGCTTGGCGCCTGCATAAGCTCCAGGCATGTTTCCCAGGACACACCACAACAGCACGCAGGAAATCAGAATCACACGATTCATCGCATTCCTCCCAGGTAATGAGTGACTGACCGACGACGCTTCCAAGAACTCAGATGCAGCAACGTAATTCAGTGGCATAGCCCGCCATCCCATCGCATGCTGAGTGCGGCACACCCCAGGGCGATATTCAGAAATTGTTGTTGACCCAGGGCACATGCACTTCACGCCAGGAATTGCCGGCGGAATCCTTGACGGTAACGCCGCAATACACCAGACCGACCTGTGCGCCCTGTGTCGTGGTCAGCAAAATGGAATAGTCGCTGCGTACCAGGGTTTTGTTCCTGGCATTGGGCCCGGGTAGTGGATAGGCATCGCTGAGAAAATCGTTATACGGCCCAGGAGAATCGGTACCGCCACCGATATACCACTGGTACTCGGTCGCGCCCTCAGGCAGACCGAGCGGATTGACGTAGTCGTAGTCGCAACTCCAGATGCCAGTGGTGTGCATGACGATGCGGGCATTGTTCGCCAGCGGCTTCTGCGGAAACTGACCGGGCGGAAACCGGCTCGACAGACTGGCATAGACCTGCTGGTGCTCGGACTCGGTCAACAGGCCATTGACCTTGACCCAGAATCCGAAGAAGTCGTGATTGGCGCCATGCGATACCGTGCCATAACCAATGCCAGTCAGCGCCAGAAACGGCACGGTCACCGCTGCGCCATTGGCATAGGGAACGCCATTGAGCCACATTCGCGAGTTGGCGCCATCGACGCGCATGCGGATGATGGTGATCTTGTTCTTCACCAGCACGCCGCTGTTCGGTGGAAATTCCGCACCCATCATTTCCAGCGTGTGCTCGCGATCACGCAGGCCAATCCAGTTGGCGAAATAGCCCTCATAGGGCACACCCTGCAGGTCGCGAATGACGGCGTAGATTTCCAGGGGCGGCAGCATCGCCGGCACGTTGTTCACACCATACGTGGTGTTCTTGACGTTGGGGAACCAGACGTAGCCACCATCATTATCGTGATAAACCGGTGGATCGGGATAACGGATCGAATGCGGCGGTCCATTGTGGTGGGCGATGTGGTGGTCGAATGCGCCGCCTTGGATGCCGTCGAAAAACCGGCGGACCGACTGGCCATCTTGTATCGGATTGAGCCCGGCGATGTCCGAGGTGCTGTTGGTAGCGGTCCACTGCAGGTCGAAGAAAGCCGACAGATCATGAGGGTTGTGCTCGAAACCGTTTCCAAACAATTCGTCAGCGCCAGCCTTCTCGTTGGCGCCGTGGTGACCGATACCGAGGTCCGGCGCACTGAGCAGTTGACCGGACATCAGCACGCATAAACCCATACAAGATAGTTTCATGTTGTGACCTTGGTGCGGTAAGTTGCTCGATCGACATAATGACGACGGCAATATCTGACCAGCCGATGCTAGCTCAGTGCTGGTCCAACAATGCGGACCTTGGTCGAATATTTTCGATATCCGTCGACGATGAACCTTCCGCAGTATTCGCTGATCAATCGTCCTCAAATCCATCACGAAACAATACCGGTGATGACATGCGCGGCACGTGCATCACGATGCAGTGAATGGCACCGGCCAGCCCGATGATGTCGCTGCAATCAACCTGGACCACGTTGCGGTTCTCGAACGCCGTCTGAAAAGTCGCCAGCGCCTGCGCGTTTTCCGTGGCATGGCCGTCGAATCGACACACCAGCACCACCTCGTTGATCACCACCGCATTGGCATAGGTGAAGTGATCTCCGGATGCCTGCCAACCCGGTGTGCGGTACACCGTATAGCCTTCGCCGGCACGCGCGCTGGCAAAGTCGTCGGAGATGGTGGCCGGCGTACCGGCTGCTGTTGGATAGTCGCTGACGATGATTTCGTTGTCGTCGACCGGCAGCGCCCACATATCGATGTGCTGGGTGGAATCAAAGCTGGTTGGAAATGGCGGTACCAATTCCAGATTCAGCCCCTGATAGTCATCGTAGTAATCGATGATCTGCTGATCGGTAAGACTCGGGTTCTCATTGGAGATCAGCCGCGTCATGAAGGCACGACGATTCGCAAACAGATGGAAATTGCCTCCGCCGTGCACCAGCGGCAGATCATATTTCGGCTCCGACCACAGCGTCGCGATCGCGGCTGGAATCGCATCATCCAGCGGGCGCGGCCGGTTGTAGACGTGATCGACGATGGCCCGGGTTCCATCGTTGTCGACGTAGCGCGGACCGTAATCGCGTATCCACACCGAATTGCTGGGTGCGATCACGAACTCGACCTGGCTGAGATCGGCACCGGCCGTGGTTAGCGCAGCGGTCGCAGAATTTTGTTGGCTGCTTCCGGATACCACGACATAGACGATCGCATCCTGGGTCAGCGTGGTGATGGCCACGGTCATCTCGGCCAACAACGCATTCTGCGATCCCCAGCGAATCAGCAGGCCATCGTTTTCTTCGTATTCGGCCTGGGCGCGAACCGGTGCCAGTGGCGGCGCATGCGGAACCGGTGCGATCGCGGGAAGGCGCCAGATACTGCGCTCGGCAGGCGTCAATGAGCGCGGCAATGTGTACGCGTCGTCATCGCGGATGGTGGCCAGAATTTCAGGCGCGACAACGCGACGCTCAGCCTGCGCGCTGGCACCGGTCATCGCGATGGACAGCAGAAGAAAGGGAATGGCTCGGTTCATGCCTCTGCACCAGCGTGGGTGATGTGCCCGCACCATTCTGAGACCAACAGGCACGCCGGGCAAGACAGTCCGCAGGCTGGCTGTGAGCGCAACGAACCCCCAGCAGACGTGCGCGCTGGCTGGGGTTCGCTGCGCTTACCGCCAGCCTGCTTTTTTGTCTACAGGACGCAGCTCAGCTCACTGACAATCCGACAGGTATCGCCAAGGCAGGTGTCGCCGTTGATTGCGCGCACCGGTACTTCCGCCTGGGCATCGGCGATGCTGAAGGCTGCAGTGCCATCGATGCGTTGTTCCAGGCCTCCGGAGTAACCCTGCTGCTGACAGAAAGCCTCTGCCGATTGCACACCGGCACAGGACTGCTCATCGCCGTCTTCAGCATCATCATTGATGCAGACCCAGAGCTGTGCGCCGTCGTCCAGCAACGGCGGTGCAAAGACCACGGCTGTCGATACAGAATCGGCACCAGCATCGTCGGACACCGCTGCGACAGGTGGCGCAGCGCTTCTGCTGCTTTGCATCGGCGCTGGCGCCGTGCTGACCTGTGCAAGCCGGGCCGCGGCGACGCTGCCGACCGCCCGCGTCTGCAACGTCGGACTGCCAGCAGGTGGCAGCGGCTGCGGATTCAGACTCGTCGCCTGAGTGCTTGCGGAGACATCTGGCGACACGCGCGGCTTGATCGCATTGGCTGCCGCGGGATTGATCTGACGCGTGTTTATCTCTGCCGGATTGATCCGTGTCTTGCTGCGGTTCGTGTCCAGTTCCGCACGGCTGATCTCCGGATTGCGGTAATCCTCTTTCAGGTATTCACCAGTACGCGCCTCAGCACTGGGCATCTTCAACGTGAACGCACGCACGGTGTAGTTTCTACCATCCACGCTGGGCAGCGGCACCACCTTGCCGCCCTGCGCAGTGTCACTGGACAGGGTGTAGGTCTCGCGGTAATTCGCATTGCCGGAGCTTCGATCCAGCGGCGGGTCGAGCACGCGTGAGGCCAGCGCGTTGGGCCATCCCTCCGCGAGTCCGCTCAGGGTGTAGCCGCAGCTGGTGGCGTCGATCGGGCTGATCTGGAACACGCCTACCTGCCGCACCGGCGCGCTGGCTCCAGGCGCGAACATCGGCGCTGGACCGGTCTGCACACTGGCGCCGATTTCAAAACTCCGGCATCCATTGCGCGGCGTAAAGCTGGTCGGATCCCAGCGCACTACACCGGACATGCGACCGTTGCTGGGCGGCGCGACCTCGCGTGGTGCGAACGCCACGCTGATGTAGCCGTCCCTGCCGGAGACGCCAACCCGCACCGCATCCGACGGCCCCTTGAGCAATTCGTTGACCGGGTCCAGCGTCGCATTGAAATCGTTGGCCAGGTTGGCCGATATTTCATTCACAGCATCTTCGGCCATGCGCTTGTAGTCCGGCCCGCCAAAGAACGGCACCAGATCGCCAGCGACGAACTTCAACATATCGCCGCTGAAGTTATGTGAATCCAGCGTCGCGTTGTTGAGCGTGAACTGCGCCTTGGACACGCGCAGCGTCCGGTCCCGATTGGGTTGCACGGCCAGGATCAGCTCAAGCCTGGCGGTAAGCGCAACCGAAAAACGCGGATCGGCATAGTCACCCAGGCCGACACCGAAGGCCACGTCGGGCGTGGTCGAGGTGGCCTCGACATAGCCACTGACGACGAGTGTGGCGCGCAACGCATTCGAACCTGCCGGCGAGACATCGAACAGCAATTGCTCATCGAGCAGGCAGGCGATGTCGTACAGGGTTTCTCCTCTGGCGGCACCACCCAGGCCCATCTTCAGGCCGAGTTGCGTGCAGATCTTCGGGCGTACTTGAGTCCAGGCGTCCTGTATCGAATCGCTGACCAGGCTTGGATGATCCAGCAACGTGATCACATTGGGTTGGTCTGGGGTCAGCGGATTCCACGCCTGCAACAGGACGCGGGCGCCAGTGGCGGCTTGTGCGGCTGACACACCGATCAGCAGGCACATGCAGATGACCGACGTCAGCCAACGATGAAAGGTATTCGATTGCATGGATGTTTCCTGGTTGGGTTGCGCCGGTGTCGCTGGCTCCGGCTCTGCGGCAATTAATGTGGGCCGGCGTAGATCATTTCGAAACGCAACGATGCGCGTGGCTGATCGCCAGTCAGTACGACAGACTGCTCGTCGTCCAGGATCGCCCTTCGTTGCTGGCGCCCCGGTCGCGGCTGGCTGCCACCCAGCCAGACATCACCCGCCGAAGTGCGATCGCCGGTCATCGCGACACGCACGCCGATGCGCTCTTCGTGCGGGAGGTTTGAAATCAGGTATTCGCAGATGTACGTGCCGTTCCATTGGCGCATGGGCTTTGCGCCGTACTCGATCCCGATCAATCCATGCACTTCAGGATCTTGCGGATCTGCGATGACTTCGATGTGGAAGGCGTAGCAGGAATCCGGCCCGCCGCCGCCAAAGGCACTCTGGCTTTGCGCATCCCGATAACCATAGGCCGTGGGATAGCGCACCTCGACACGAATGGAATCCAGCGGCTGCGATAGCTCCTGCGCGGTCGAGCCACGGTCGATCTGACGGCTGTCCAATCCACTGCGTACGTGCGGATCATGGCGGTGCACTTCGCGATCGATGTAGAAGGTGCCGCGCGCATCGTTCTGCGCAGCTTGTTCTCTCAGATCGTCTGCGCCTGACTGCCGATTGTCGTCAACCGCTGCCTCCACTTCCCGCCGTGGCAATGCCTGCGTGTCGTGGTGTCGGCCGAGCGTAGTCGTGCTCGCACCGCTGATGGGATAGGAATCGCTGCGTCGCCTGTAATTGTCGGCGGGTGCATGCGCCTGGGCTTGCACGCCATCACTGCGCTCACGAGCGGAAACGGTCATGGCGATTGCCATGACGGACACAGCGCAGGCAGCACGGACAGCGGACATCGCATGCGCAAGGAGGCGAACGGATATGGGCAACATATGTGGTCCCGGTACGAGGGTGATGACTCAGGCTGCAATGCTCAGAACCGCTGCGCGGCACTAAGACCCAGTTGCTCGATCGCAGTCAACGCAGCGGTGCGATCGCCGCCGGCAAAGGCCAGGCCGGAAAACAGAACAACGACGCGATCGCCCCGCCTCGCGACCAAAATCACCATGTCGGCGAGAATGCCTTGCTGCGCGTTCGCCGCCTCGGCCACCATCATCGCGTTGTCGCCGATACCGGCGACCGGCTCGTAGCGAACGCGCTGTGCCGCCCCGGCCATCGTCGGATCGACGCCGCCTTGCACTCTGCCACGCAGTTCATCCTCGGCTGTGCCGGATTCGGCGGTGAACGTCTGCACAACGAAACGATCGTTGTGGGTTTCCCAGAGGCAGCTCAGGATGCCGTACTGATCGACGCTGTGATCGCGCTGGCCCGGTGCGGTGTCGCCAAACACGTCGCGCACTTCGCTATCGGTCAGCAGGGTGCAGGGATTGCCAGCGCTGCTGGTGGAATCTGCTGCGACTGCGGACAGTGTGTCCGAAGCCGAAGTGTCTTCGGGAGCTGGATCCTGCCGATCGCATCCGGTCAGAAAAAAACCGACCATCAGCATGGCTGGCCACGCTCGACGGATCAACGGAATCATGTTCATCTTCCTTCCTCTCTGGAACAACGCGCATGTGGCCGCGTAGTGGAAACTGTTTGCGCATTGCCGACACCGACGCGTCGATCTCTGCGTTTCGATGGGACGTGCAGACAATTACAGGAAAGGCGGCGAGTTCCGGACAAGCCGTTCCCATGCCACTGCACGAATGCGCGTGACTCGGTTTGAAACGCCGATGATGAAAATCCTTCGCCCGCTTGCGGGAGAAGGTGGCCCGCAGGCCGGATGAGGGAAACGTTCGCTGATGCCGGGTATTGTTGCAACGCCGTTCGCGAACTCCGGGCGTAGTCGCAGGTTTCCCTCACCTTAGCCCTCTCCCGCAAGCGGGAGAGGAGATCATGCTCGCCGCAACGGACATCAGAGGGGCAGTTACGCAGCGAGCACCGATTTCATGATCGCGTTTATTGGCTTCAAACGAGCACCGGGCAGCTTCTCATTTCCCGCCTGATGCAGCAGTGGCGACACGCACAGCGTTCTCGGCTTGAGTAATCGCGGGGCTTGATGGATCGTCGTAGATGCGGCTCGCCTGCAACGCCCGCTCGGCCCAATGCTGAGCGCCGGGCGCGTCGCCCCGCTTAAGCAACACGGCGCTGTGCACCAGCCAGAGTTCGGGTTGCGCACGGACATCGTATAGCCCCTGCACCCGCTGCAAAGCGGCCAGTGCCAGGCGACTCTCGCTGGACGCGGTGACGGTGTCTCCCTTGGCGAGCGCAATGCGGGCAAGTCCGGAATGCGCCAGCGCGGACTCCACCCTGGGACGGCCGGCGGCATCGGCCAGCACCGCGCGGAATTCCGCTTCCGCGGCGACAAAATCGGCATCACCAGGGTTTGAGTGGTCGAGCAGAAACCGTCCCCAACGTGCGCGGATGACCAATCTCGGCAGATAGTCGGCAGCCTCATTGGAGAGATACTCATCGCGCGAGGCCTTGAGCGCGCTGCGCGCCTCACCGGTGCGCCCGACGCGGTCATAAGCGCCGCCCAGTTTGCGGCGAACATCGCGTACGTTGTAGTAGAAATTTCCTGGTTTCAGGTATTCCTGCTGCACCAACTCCAGCAGTTCGACGGCGTCGAGCGCGCGCCCTTCGGAAAGCAGCGATTCGGCGTACTGCTCGCGGGCCGTCAGGGCATCCGGTTTGGTTTGCCAGTCATGCGGAATGGCCGCCAGCATCTGCGCAAACAACGCATTTGCGCGCTTGCGTTCACCGCGCATGTGCAGGAAATTGGCATGTGAAGCACTCATCATCCAGTAAGCGGCATGATGGATGCCGAAGGTTCTGCGTGCCTGGTCGTCAGCGAGTTCGTGAACACGTTCGGCTGCGACAAACTCACCCAGGTTCTCGTGCCGGTGCGCGAGATTGTTCAGGAAAAAAGCGATCAGCGCGTCGTCCCGGTCCGGCGCCTCCGTCGCCACTGATACCGCCTGTTCCGCCAGCCATTTGGCCCGGACATCACCGCCACGCTCGGCGTGGCTGCGCGACGCCACGTTCAATGCCCGCGCGTAGTCCATACTGCGCGGGGCCAGCTTGGCGTAAATCGCGACGGCCTGGTCGGCGGCATAGCCGCGCTGCACCTGGCTGTTGGCGACCGCAGCGAGCGCCCGCGCCTTGGTTCGCCACCAATTGGCACGCAGCAGGCTGTGGTCCTGGCCAGAAGCTTTCAACAACACATCGATTTCTTCCAGCAGGCGCTCTGCCCTGGCGAAGTCCTGTACGACGAAGGCAGCATCGGCTTCAGTGACCAAACCCTGAATCACCACCGGATGCATAGCTCCGTAATGCGCGCGCGCCAGAGCGATCCGCCGCTTCTGCACCGCCATATAGCGTTCATCGTCGCGCAGCCGCTGATAGATATCGGCGACAACCCCCAGCAGTTCGATCTGCATTTCAGGCTGATCCGAAAAATTGGTTTCGATGCGTGCCGAGCTGAGGTCGAGCAGCTGTTTGGCGGTGATCTCCCTGCGCGGCTTGTCGGAGGCGATGCGCGGATCGCTGACGCTGAACACACCGAGCAGGAAGTCTTTGGTCGCCGCCGCGCGCGCGCCCTCGAACTCGGCGCGCTGTGCCTGCCACATCGTGCCGACCAGGCCCGCCGCCAGCGTGACGATCAACATGCAGACGGCCGCTACCGCCCATCGATAGCGTCGCAGTGCGCGGCCCAGTACATATAGTCGCGCACCCTCGCGCGCCTGCACCGGCTCGCCGCGCTGATGGCATTCGATATCGCGCATCAATGCATTGACCGTTTCGTAGCGATCCCCTGCCTCCTTGCGCAGACACTTGGCGACGATCGCATCCAGATCACCGGTGAGTAGACGCGGCGCCACCGGCGCATCGGCCTTGGCGTGCGCAATGCGGCTGGGTGCCGGCGGAGTGCGATCCAGAATGACCTGCATCGCCTGCGTTGAGGGCAGGCCGCGCATGCGCAGCGGACGCTCTCCGGTGAGCAGCTCGAACAGCAGCACCCCAAGTGCGTAGATATCGGCTGCCGTGCTCACCGGCTGGCCGCTCAGTTGCTCGGGAGCGGCGTAGTCCGGAGTGAATGGCACGATAGTGGTATCTGCTGCGTGTGGCGAAGCGGAGGCGTCAAGCAATTTGGCGATGCCGAAATCCAGCAGCTTTACCGTCCCTTCGGCGGTGACCAGGATGTTGTCGGGCTTCAGGTCACGATGGATCACCAGGCTACGATGCGCAAAGGCAACGGCATCGCAGACCTGTACGAACAGGGCAAGACGCTGCTGCAGCGTGGATGCATGCAGGCGACAATAGTCGGTCAGTGAGCGTCCTTCGACATAGTCCATCACCGTATACGGGCGCCCATCGGGCGCGTTGCCACCGTCCAGCAGGCGCGCAATTCCGGGATGTTCCAGGCGCAGCAGGAAACGGCGCTCGGCGTGGAAACGATCCAATCCGCCGACCGCTTCATGGCGCAGCACTTTGAGCGCCGCGCGTTGTTCAAACGCCGTATCAGCGCGTGTTGCCGCATAGACTTCGCCCATGCCACCGCGGCCGATGAATGCGTCGATGCGCCAAGGCCCGAGGCAGGTGCCGATCGCCAGTGAGGGCTGAAATGTGGCCTTGCCGGGCACATGCGGAACGACATCCAACACACCGGACGCCTCGTGGGAAAGCAACAGTGCATTCAACTCGTCACGCAGATCGCCATCAGCGCCGCAGGCGCGATCCAGGAATGCGGCGCGCGTGCCCGGCGGTTGGGCAAGTGCTTCGGCAAACAGCCGTTCAACCTTGATCCAGCGATCGGCTAGCAATGTCGCAGCTCCTGCAATTGATCATGAGCGAGGAGTGTGCGCTGAATGCACTTGTTTGTGCCACATTGCCGGTAGTGACTTGGTTTAACTGTCGAATTGAACACCTTCTCCCGCTACGCGGGAGAAGGTGGCCGACTGCAGTCGCTGGAGCGATTGCGAACAGCGGAGCTGGCCCGAAGGGTGAGCGCCAGGGATGGCGCGAATCAAGCCGGATGAGGGAAGCGTGCGATGCTGCTGGGTGTTGCTGTGTCGCCGCTCGCTAACACCAAGCACCATCGCACGTTTCCCTCACCTTAGTCCTCTCCCGCAAGCGGGAGAGGAGATCACGCGCCAGAGCCGCGCATGTGCGGTGCAGTCGCCTATTCGAAACTATTCGTAAATATCTGCGGCGTTGGCGCGGTCGCACCAAACTCGAACGCACCGCTGTCGCAGCCACTGCCATTGGGGCGCGCTGCGCCGCGTTGATCGATGGTGCTGAAGCAGTCAACGATCGGGATGCGGTCGATCGCAGCATTGCCGGCACTGGGCGGCAACGTAGGCGTGGGGCCGCCGTAGTTGCCGAACGTCAGTAACGGCAGGTTGGCATTTTGCATATCGCCCATCTCCACGAAACCGCCACAACCAGTATCGTTCACCACGTTGTAGCCATTCGACCCGACCACGCCGTCGCAGTTGCCGCCGGTGTTGGCGCTGACGATGGATCGACCGATGAACAGCGTGCCGCTGGCGGCCCCGTCCTTGTACAAACCGGCGCCGAACGCGGCGGTATTGTTGTGAATGGTGGCGTAGTAGATCAGTGCCGATATGGGGCCGTCCTGGTTGATCGCGCCGCCGCCATTGAATCCCGTGGTGGAATTCGTGGTGAATGTTGCGTTGGTCACGCTCATCGCGCAGGTGCTGTGAATCGCGCCGCCGGTTGTGCCGGAAATATTGTCGGCGAAGGTCGAGTTGTCGACGAACAGCTGCACGCCGGCACAGCTGATTGCGCCGCCGGTTGTCGCAGAGGCATTGCCGATGAAACGACTGCGGTTGATATCCAGCCTGCCACCCAGCATCCAGATCGCGCCACCGTCGCCGGATGTCGCATCATTCCCGACGAATGTGGTTTCGTTCAATGTCACTTGGGTGCCTAAGGTTTCGATCGCTGCGCCAGATCCGCCCGAGTTGGTGGCGAACGTTGTTCCCGAAATCGTCGCATTGGCGCCTGCAGCGATACTGATTGCACCGCCATCCGGCGCGCTATTGCCGTTGAATGTGCTGTCGACAATGCTGATGCTGCCGGAGCTGTGCTGGATCGCTCCGCCGGTACCGAAGAGGCCGGCGATGCTGTTGTTGCTGAACGTCGAGGTTTCGATGCGCACGACAGCGCTACTGTCATTGAACAACGCTGCGCCGGCACGGGCATTGCCGCTATTGACGGAGTTCGCGCTCAGCGTGCTGGCACGGATCGTCAGGGTGCCATAGTTGGCGATAGCGCTAGCGCTGGATACGTTCTGCGTTACGGTGCAGCGGTTCAATGTCATGGCACCGGAATTTTCCAGCGCGTTGGCGTCATTGAAGATGCCCCGCGTCAGCGTCAGGTCATTCAATATCAGGCTGGCGCCGACGAACACCTGAAAAAATGCCGAGGCGTTGCCGCCATCGAAGCTAATCAGATTGCCGCCGTTGATGGTCACGGGAACCGAGATCTGGCGATACGTAGTAAACGTGATCGTCGTCGGCGCGGCACCGCAGTTGAAGCTGATCGCCCCGCCACCGCTGCCGATTACGGTGTTGAGCACGCCGACGAAGCCAGCCTCATTGCAGTTTGCGGGACCGACAACGCCATCGGCGGCGCGCGCTGGCGTGAAGCACAGCAAGCTCATGCCGGCGATGGCACCGATGGTGGTGAGTATCTTCATGGCTGACATGTGAGGGCTCCTTGGTGAATGTGTCGTATACAAAACTTGGTGGTCTGCAGAAGCAAGTTCATCGAATGCTACTATTGGCGCCGATCCTCGGTCGGACGAAACTGCTACGGAAGATCCGCAGGCAGGAATGCCACCTGCTAGGCATGACGTGTGTTCATTGCGTACGACTTCGCGATAATTTCTTGATTGCACTAACGGATTGAGTCAACCGGTATTGAGTGTGATTGGCGATCACCGTGCGGCCTTGGTTGATCTGGCAAATTGACGTTGCGCGCCATGCGCTGCTGATGCATTGTCGGGGCACGGGGAACCGAAAACTGTCCCTATGGACTCGCAGTTACAAACAGGAAACGCGGAATTCCGGTCAACTCGATGCAGGTCGGTGTGTGCGTTATCGCGCCTGTGGTCTTAGGCGTCCGCGTGGCACCTGCCGAGCATCATTCAAATCCGCTTTGGAAAATGTCGTTGCCGATCCCCCCCGCAGCGCGGCGATGAAAGCCGCCGGTGAGTTCGAACGCGCCGCCGGTGTGCGGGTTGCTGGCGTCGTGCTGGCCAATACTGCCTTCAAGCGAGTAGAGACCGCCGGTCGTACGCCCGCCGCCTGCTGAGATGGTGTGCGCGTTCAGCGTATAGAGGCCACCCGTCGATTGCCCGTAGACGGGGGCCAGCATGGTGAACCCGAGTATCAACGCACTCGCACCTAACCCGGCAGCAACGCAATGCGATCGGTCGAGCACTGTGCATCGTCGTGGACGTGCGCGCGCGTTCACTGGCAACTCGGCGTGCCGCACTTGGCGACCTTGAGGGAAATGTTGGTGGTGTCGAAATAGCTGATCACCGGCAAGCCGTCGCTGCCAATGGCGATGGCGTTGTAGTAGCCGACGCCGTTGGCTGGATCGTCGACGGTGGTGATGGTCGCTACGCCGACACAGGCCGCATTGCGGCACTTGGCAACTTTGAGGGCGTTGGCGCTGAAGTCCAAGTAACCAATGACCGGCAGCCCGTCGCTGCTGACGGCGATGGTGGTAAAGGAGCCGACGAGGTTGCCCGGAGGATCATCGACAGTTGTGATCGTGGCCGCACCGGTGCACGCTGCATTGAGGCACTTGGCGACTTTGAGGGTACTGGCGCTGAGGTCTTGATAACTGATCACCGGCAGCCCGTCACTGCCGATGGCGATGGCCGTGTAGAAGCCGACCACGTTGACCGGAGGATCGTCAACGGTGGTGATCGTGGCTACACCGGTGCAAGCCGCGTTGACGCACTTGGCGACCTTGAGGGCACTGGCGGTGCTGTCCAGATAGCTGATCATCGGCAGCCCATCGCTACCGATGACGATGTCGGTGTAGAAGCCGACGAAGTTGGCCGGATCGTCGACGGTGGTGATCGTGGCTGCGCCGGTACAAGCGGCGTTAAGGCACTTGGCTACCTTGAGTGTGCGCGCGGTGAGATCTTGATAGGCGATGACCGGCAGCCCATCGCTGCCGATGGCGATGGCGTTGTAGTAGCCGACGCTGTTGCCCGGATCGTCGATCGTGGCAATGGTCGCCGCGCCGATGCAGTCTACGTTGACGCACTTGGCGACTTTGAGGGCGCCGAGGTTGTTATCCAGATAGCTGATCACCGGCAGCCCATCGCTGCCGATAGCGATGGAAGTGTAGAAGCCTTCGATGTTGGCCGGATTGGCGACCGTGGTGATCGTGGCCAAGCCGGTGCAGGCAGTGTTACCGCATTTGGCGACCTTGAGGGCACCGCTGCTGTCAAAATAGCTGATCACGGGTAGTCCATCGTTACCGATGGCGATGGCGGTGAAGTTGGCGAATTCGCCCTGGGGGCTTGGCAAGGTGTCGATCACAGTGCGCAGCGTGATACCAAGGTACGCCAGGACCGACTCGCACACCACGGTGCCGTCCGCAGCAATGCCGCGAAAATACGCACCGATCTGGCAGCTGCCGGTTACACGCGCCTGGATCGCGCTGGTGTCTACCGCCAAATCGAGATCACCCGCGTCACCGCCGCCGATCAGCCCACTGCCTGCGGTCACCGCGGTGACATCACCCGGCGCGAACGCGAGCTTGGCTGCGGTAATGGTGGCATCGGCGATCTTGGCTTCGGTGATCGCCGCATCGGCAATCTTGGTTTCGGTCACCGCCAGATTGCCCAGTTGCGCAGTACCTACCGCGCTGGTTTGCAGTTGCGCATTGCCCACGGCGCCGACGGCGATCGCATTCTGATTCACTCCGCCGGCCTGCACCGTGCGCGCATTCACCGCATACGGTGTCGGCGTGAGCTTGTGGCGCGGCAACAGCTGTTGATAGCCGCCCGCGCTAGCGCCGTCGCGCACGCGCACTTCCAGCCAATACTGCTCGGCCGCCGAGAACGGCACATCGGTGTAATCCAGCTCAGTGGTGAACAAACCCGCGTTGACGAGCAGATTGTCGCGCGTCAGCGTATCCAGCGGCGCGCCACCGGTAGTGACGTTGAACAACGCAAATTCGAAGTCGAACGCCGCGTTTGCGGGCACCCCTGCCACCTTGAGCTCGCCCTGATAGCTGAAACCCGAACCCACCGGCGCTGCCCCGGCAGCTGCCATGAGCAGATTGAGTACGAAAAACCAGAGGGTGTGTCGAAAGATCATCATGCTTGGGTCTCCTGGGTACAAAAGCGACTTGATGCCATCTCCGCCAAAGTCACTTGGTGTACAAACAGGAAGTGATGCGAAATTCGGTCAATCTCAGGCGTGCTCCACGATGCGTTCATCGATCTACTCGAAGCCACCCTCGAAAATAACGCCGGCACCGAATTCGTAGGCGCCTACGTCGCAGTCTTCGCTCAGCCCGCGCGGCAGACCACGCTGGTCGGCGACCAATGCAATGTCTGCGGGACCAACGCATCCCTGGATGCTGGTGGCATTGATCGCCAGGCTACCAGGCAGCAGCGCATGTGTATGGGTCGGGCCGCCGTTGTCACGCAAGGGACCCAGTGCCGAACGTTCCATCAGCGCCCAGCCAAACGGGTTTGGAATCGTACAATTCTGGATGCCGCCGATCACGCTGAGCAGATTGCTTCCGTAGAGTTCCAACGTGCCATTGCAATCCCAGGGAAACGAGCCGTGAGTGGTATTGCCAACGATCAGCGAATTGAACATGACGAAGCGTGTAGCGGGCGAGGTGAATACGCCGCCCCCACTCCCGGGCATCATCGACTGGTGATTGGCGTCGTTGTCGACAATCGACGTGTTGTACAAGAATGCAGTGTGGCTGTTGAAGATACCGCCACCGTCGGCAAACGCATGGTTTCCACTGAGCGTGCTGTTGATCAAGTACAGCTCTTCAGCGGTGTTCTGGATGCCGCCGCCTTGCCTGGCGCCATTGCCTTGCAGCATGCTGTCGCGAATTGTAGTGCGGCCGAACACGAATATTCCTCCGCCCTGGTTTTCGGCGGTATTGGATCGGATCGTGCTACGCACAATGTTCAGCACACCGGAATCGTTGACGATGCCGCCGCCGAGTTCCGCCCGGTTGCCCTCGATCACACTGTCTTCGACGGTCGCCGTGCTGAAGCGCATCAGGATGCCGCCGCCGTTATCGTCATCGGCATTCCCGTTGCGGATCGTCAGGTTCGCAATCGTCGCCACGCGACCGCCCTGGATGCGCAGCGCGCGGTCGCTATGGTTGGCATCGATGATCGTGCTGGCCGCCGCCGCACCGCGAAGGGTGATGCTCTGACCTGAACCCGGCGCCGTCAAATTCAGGTCACCGGTGTCGTCGCCATTGAAGCCGCTTGGCGCAAGCGTGAGCCGGTAGATTCCTGACGGCAGGTTGATGATGATTCTCGCGGATACCACGTTCGATTGATTGGCTTCCATTACCGCTGCCCGCAGGGAGCAGGTGTTGGCCGTGGTATGGCAGGCTCCATTGCCCGCGTTGTCGTCGATCAGATCGGCAACGGTGTTGACGTTGAAGATGACTGTAGGCGGTGGGTCCTGCGCATGTGCGTCCAGCGCTGACAGGATCGCCAGCAAGAATACGGGCACCACCGCGCGGAGTTTTGTTCGATGCATGACGTACTCCGGACGCTTGTGTATCGCGCTGAGGAACTTCTGAACAATTCCGGTGACTGCCGGCCCCCTGAACCAGGGGGCGAAATGCCACGTGGGTTTGACCGGCCAACTGCACAACACGCCTGGTCGAGCGCTAGGCCGCCTTCGTCAACGCAGCATGACGAGCATCTCGATCACGCCACTGTGGCCCTCGAGCGGTTCCATCGCCTTGCCGATCACCGTGCCGGCCCGCGGGCTTTCCGGCGCACGCATCGCATGTCCGGGGCGCGAGGAGGACACCAGCAGATCGCCCGCATGGATGGCACCGTTTTCGTTGGTGGTCTTGACCGGCACGCGTCCGACCAGCGCCAGCCGCGGCATACCTTTCTGCGCTTCGTGCTCGGACATCGAGCCATTCAACGTAAGGCCGGGCCGGGTGGACACCACGCCGGCGACGGCAGCGCTGTTGGCGCGCGATGACATGCGCAGGCCCTTGCCGTTGACTGCATCGATCTCGGCGACATCGCCAGGCTCGAGCGACTCGGTGGCGGGTACGTATTCGGCAACGTCGGCGCCGCCTGCAACGTAGTCGCCGTTGGTGAACACTGAGCCGTTTCCATTCACACGGAATACATCCGTCGAAGGCGTACCCGAACTCGCAAGAATCAGGTTGCCGATGATGGCATTCCTGATGGTAACGACACTTTGGCACGATTGACCGGTACCAGCGCAGGACGCGTTGTCGGAAATTTGGTCGGTTGCGAGCAGGCCGCCCTCTGCCCAGACTCCCGTGTTGCCCACGCCGTGAACACCGATCACACCAAGCCCACGTACCCCATCTCCTGCATTGCTGGAGCCGCGAACGCCGGTTGATCCAGTGCCGTTGACGCCGATCCCGCCCCCGCTCGTGCCCAGCACGCCAGTGCCGGCATTGCTGGCCTGGCCGGTGACGCCTACGCCGGTGTTTGAGGTGGCGGTGCCTTTGACGGCAATGCCTCCAACGCCAAGAGCGAGGCCATGAATTGCGGGAAACAGGGAATTGGTAGGGTTTACGCCTTCGATGGAGGTGCCGCCATCGGCTGCAGAGATTTGAAACGCAGGTTCCGCTCCGGTATGAACGCTGCGTTGGAAAGGCATCGGCAGGCCCAGTGCATACGGCACGCCGGTCAGCGCCTGGCGTGGCGTCTGCACAACGTAGGCGTCGGCTGATCCTGCTGGACGCACGCGCACTTCGACAAATTTCACTGCGCCGTCGTAGGTCGCCGCACCGAAATCAATCATCGTGTTGATCAGACCGCCCATGACCGCGACATTGGGCTGGCTGACCGTCTGTGCAGCATCTCCGCCCGAAGCCACGGAATAGAGTGCAAATTCGAAATCGTAGCTACCGTTCGCCGGTGCGCCGTTGTCCGCGAAAGTGCCTTGGTAGGTGAAGCCGGACCCGAGTTGCTGCGCCGAAACGGCACCGACGATGGAAAGCATGAAGGTCATAACGAGCATGGAAATTGACGTACGCATTTGAGCGGTTCCTTTAGGATCGGGGGACAGCAGGTACTAGTTGGATTCATAGCCGTCGGCGAAAACGAAATCGCCAAAAAGTTCGTCGACTGGACTCCAGAATCCATCAAAAATGACGTAGTTGCCGCCGGTCAAAGTCCCGCTGGCGGTCTGACCCAGTGTGCTGGTGATTTGATAGATGCCGCCGTTGATCGGGCCACCGCCGCCGGCAATCACGACCGCTTCGATTCTGTAGGGACCGCCGCTGGATTGCGCGCCAGCTTGCCCGCCGCACAATGCGCCGAGGAGCAGCGCGGCCATGATCATGTGCTTGCTCAAGCGATTCATCGTTCATCTCCTTTTCGTGGCGCATGCTGTATCGCAGTGCGGCCTGGGTATTGTTTGCGGCCGTATGACTCATCGGTTCAGAAGGCGTCGCATCTACAAACAGGAAACACGGTGAAATGCGGCCAGCCTGGATCAGACGAGGGCGTCTATCGGTAACCGCAGAGTCACCAGACTCACCTGCTGAACGCGGTCACGCGTCAACCGATACCGACGCGACGGCATGTTCCGCGTTCCCTAGTCAAACCCGTTCTTGAAAATGGGATCTACATGGGCACCGAATTCATACGCCCCCACATCGCAGCGCACGCCGACAATGCGCGGTGCACCGCGTTGATCGGCGCCTAGCGGGGTGCCGGATTCATCTTCGCAGCCAAGCAAATTGCTGGCTCCATTGATGGCCGAACTGCCGGGCAGCAGCGCGTGCGTGAACGTCGGGCCGCCATTGTCTTGCAGGGGCCCGATCGTCTCCAGCGCAACCGTTCCCCAGGTGAGGCTGTTGGGAAACGAACATCCGACGACTTCACCAAAAAGATTACGGCCATAGGTTTCCAGCGCGCCGTTGCAGTCGTTGTAGATCGGCGCATCGAATTGGGTGTTGCCGGCAATCAGCGAGTTCACCGCGACGAAGCGCGAACCCAAACCCTCATCGACAAACACGCCACCGCCGATGCCACCGTTTTGGTCGCGATCGTGATCGGCGTCGTTGCCGATCACCGAGGTGTTGTAGATGAACGCGGCGATGCGGCTGAAGATGCCGCCACCATCGGTGTCGGCAGCGTTCTGGCTGATGGTGCTGCTGGTGATCGCCAATGCGTCGAAGTTGTTGTAAATGCCGCCGCCGTTGTCTGCGGTGTTGGCGTAAAGCGTGCTGTCGCGAATGGTTGTCGGCCCGAACACATAGATACCGCCACCGGAATCCCGCGCAATATTCGATCGCAGTGTGGAAGCAATCATGGTCAGTGTGCCGCTGTTGTAAATGCCGCCCCCGTCGCCGCTCGCCCGGTTGCGATCAAGCACGCTGTCGATCAGCGACAGCGCGCCCTGATTCCAGATTGCACCGCCCAGAAACCGGCTATTGCCATTGCGGATGGTGAGGTGCGCAATGCGCGCACTGCGGCCACCGGCGATGTTGAAAACGCCGGTCGTCTGATTTCCGTTCGGATTGCCATCGATGATCGTTGTGGCTGCCCCGGCGCCATTGATCACGATGCGCTGATCGGCGGTCAGCGGCGCGGTCAGATTCAGATTGCCCGAGGCCTCACCGTCGAAACCACTGCTCGGAACCGGAATCGTGATCCCATAGGTGCCCGCGGGCAAGTTGATGATCGCAAACTCCGGGTTGCTCCAATGATTGGCCTGCATGATCGCCGCGCGCAGCGAGCAGGTATTGGCAATGGTGTGGCACACGCCATCATTGGTGTTGTCGTCGATGAGATCGGTCGCGGTGTTCACGTTGAAGGTGACGTCTGCACGCAGGTTGGTTGCGGCTAACGTGGCCAGGCCCAACAGTCCGAGCCGCAGGAAGGTGGTGGATAGCGATCGATGAATCACTGCTTCTGCTCCGTTCAATGTGGCTGTTTCCAATGCCTGATGAGGTGATTGCACGCCCGCGTTGCGCGCCTCCTGCGTGCCCTTGCGGCGCGGAGGTGTCACTGGTTGTGCATCGAAACCATGCGAGACCCCGATCGCGGTGGGCCACGCAAGCTGTTGCGCCTATTCGAACCCATCGGCAAACAGCGAGCCCAGCGCCACCACCTGACGACACGCGGAGAGTTCGGACACCTCGATCGAGCCGGGCGTCATCGAAAAACGCCGCGACTGGGCACTGAGGAATTTTCCCAATGGCAGGAACGCCACGCTGCGGCTGAAGCTGGCATTGCCCTGTGCGTCGGGAATCACATTGACCGACGCAGTGTTGAGAAAAGTTGTCGCTGCGCCATGGCCGCTCGCATCGCAGCTGTCGTTGAAATAGAAGTTGATCGTGGTGTTGACGCCGGGCGTGGTGTTGATGGTTCCGGTTACGGTGCCGGTCATGCTGATCACATCGAGCTCTGCGCTGGTGATTACAGGATAATTGAGCAATCCGTTGGGGCCAGAATCCAGATCCAGATCGTCGTTGGCGGTGATGCCAGCGGGCGCGAGATCGAATTCGAGTGCACCGTTGTTGGCAATGAACCCGCCGCTATCGACAATCGAGGTATCCGCGACGTATATGCCGCTGCCGCCATTGTTGATGATGCTTGCGCCAAAGGGACTGAAGGCATAGCGACCGCCGACGCTCACCGCGGTTGAGGTGCCGCCAATGTAGACGCCATTGCCGCCGTTACCAAACGCCACGCCGTTCTCACCGATGCCAATGCCATTGCGCGACAGATTGGCAGGCGCAGCGTTGTTTAGCATGCGTACGCCATCGTCGACATTGCCGGCAATCAGGTTGTCCTGAATTTTGGTTGCGTCGCCGCCAATATCGGCGAAGATGCCATGCCGGCCATTGGGCAGCGCGGCGGTCCCCATCGCGTTGAGCCCGATGGTGTTGTTGCGAATACGATGGTCGAATGCCGATCCGCGACCGGGCAGCGAACCGAGATAAATGCCGTCCAGCGCATTTGCCGAGATCACGTTGCGATTTTGCGCTGCGATCAGACCGCCATCCTCGAACACCTCATCGCCGACCAGATTGCGTGTACTGTTCGGCCCGAATACGATACCCGGGCTCAAGCTCGCACCAAAGCCATTGCCCCGGGCCAGGTTGCCGCTGATATCCGTACCGATGAAGTTGCCCTGGATGCGAATCCCGCCGACCTGACAGGACGCCGGTGGCAGGCAGGGGCTTTCGTTACGGATCGCCGCGCCTTGAAAACGATTGATCGCCAGGCCACGAACGACCGACCCATTGCCGCTGCAACCGGGCGGACCGCCGGGCACGGTGGCGGTGAACAGGAGTCCGTCCGATGCGCCCGCGAAACTGCCATCAAGCTCGATCATCAGCACGCTGTTGTTGCCTTGCGATGCGCTGTTGAGCACCGCACCCGGCTGCGTGAAGCCATCGAATGTGGTGGTGATGAGCACGCCCGGAAGCGCCGACAAGGGCTGGATGGTGTGCGGTCCGGCGCCAGGAATATTGAACTCCACCCGGTGCGGCGCACAGGCAGTGGGGCCGGTCACGATCTGGGCATTGGCGCTGAGAATAGCCTGACGCAAACTTCCGATGCCGGAATCGGCAGTGGTGTTGACAACGAACACCGCCGCGTGTGCCGCGTGCGCCGTGGCCAGTAGCGCGATCGACAGACCGATCCGGGTGTAAGTATTCGACATATGCGGCTCCTCAATGCGATGCCCTGAAAGGATCACGGCGTGTAGTCCCGGCTCAAGTGCAATTGCACGGAGGCGTTGAATCCTCTTTGTCCGGCGGCGCTGAGCGCGTCGCGAATTGCCAGCGAGCCGGAGCCGGTGGCCGTGTTGCCGCGCGCGCCTAACGCCGGGTCACCAAAGATTCCTGAAGCGATATCGAATCCCAGCCAGTAGAAAATGTCCGACTCGCCGCTGCGGGCCTCCGCGACGATGGCGTCTTGCTGCGCGATCGCCGCGCCCGTGGCGGCAAATTCGGCGTTTCTGTTTCGCTCCAGAGAAAATGAAACTGCCTTGCGAAATCCGGCCTGCTCGGCGGGATTCAGCGCGTCATGGATTCGCTGTTTACCTGGGCCGGGCAGAGTCTGCCCCTGCGCAGCCGCCATTCCGATATCGAATCCGCGTCGGCCAGATACCTCCGGTTCTTGATCGCGTAGGGCGACGGCCAATGGGTCTTCGTTCGCAATTGCTTCACCCTTGGCGGCGAGCGCGCTCTTGTCGATCGCCAGCTCTGAAGTTCCGTACACGGAGCCGGTGTCGGCGTGCGTTTGCAGGGCGCCATTGGCCTTGAATTGTCCAGTGCACCAGGTTGCACTGTTTCTCCACCCGCCGGCCTTGATTGCCCAGTGGGCTGGGGTGAACGCGCTGCCGGTCGATTGCCGTACCGTCAGGGTATTGAGTTGGTCATTGTTCCAGGCGACACCGATGTCGGTGCGGCCATCGCCGTTGAAATCTCCCGGAAACCATTTGACTGCGGCGCCCAGAATCCAACCCCCGTCGCGGACACTCCAGCTAGCGGGCTCAAGAAATCTCGACCCGATGGAGAGTGAGACCGACGTGGAGTTCTGACCAATGTCATTCCACAGCCGAGCAACATCGGTGCGGCCGTCGCCGTTGAAGTCGCCGGCTACGAAAGCCGACGAGTCCGACCAGTTTCCGGCGTTGTCGGACCAGTGCACATGCGTGAAGCGACTTCCTGTCGATTGCCGGACAGTCAATGTGGTCGCGCCGGCATTGTTCCAGGCCGCGCCGATGTCGGTGCGATCGTCGCCGTTGAAATCGCCGGCGAACCACTTGACGGTGTCTCCCCAGCCGCCATCTCGAACGCTCCACTGCGGCGTCTGGTGATTGAATTTCTTACCGTCGGAAAGAAACATGGCGATGGAAACGCTGCCGCCATCGTTCCACACCCCAGCGACATCGGTGTGGCCATCGGCGTTGAAATCACCTGGAAGCCATACAGCGCTATCCATCCAGCCTCCGGTCTTGATCGCCCAGTGCGCAGCACTGAAACCGGTTCCTGTCGATTGCCGCACTGTTAACGTGACCTGGCCGCCGTCATTCCAGGCTCCGCCAATGTCGGTGAGGCCGTCGCCGTTGAAGTCTCCCGAGAACCACTTGATCTCGTCGCCCCAGCCACCTTCGCGGACGCTCACTGCTGCACGTCCGAGGAACTTCGTCTTGGCGGAAGGAAATAATGCAAATGACGTTTGGTTGCTGCCGTCGTTCCATCCCCAGGCCACGGACGCCGTCTGATCGATTGCCGTTGAGGCGCAGGAGTTACGGGAAGCGATAGAAGGTATCCGCGTTCCGTACACCGCCTGCACCCCAACGATGTCGATGTCGGTCAAGTTGCCCTTGCCGTTGCCATCACGATTGCAGTAATTCATGATGGAGTCGCGATCGTAAGCGGTGAGCGTGGTCGCGTTGGCCTCGTTTCCCGAGGACTTGCAGTATGCGGGGCCTTCGACGTTTCCTGGCGTGTCCTGCTCGTGGACAAAGCCCAGCACATGGCCGAACTCGTGTACGCCGATGTATTCGACGCGGCTTTTGTCCGCGGTACCGTTTGCGCTGAACGAGACGTTGACGCCAGGGTTGTTGTCATCGGCGCTGCTCATCGCATCCATTCCTAGTCGGGCCGAGCCGCCCGCGCCTGCGTTGCTGTCATCTTGAGTCGCAACGCGGATCCGTACGTGCTTGACTGAGCCGGAGGTTGGGCAGGCATCCCAACCAGTAAAATTTATGTTCGCGAACCACTCCCAGGTGCCGGCGACAGCTTCTCTGATGATTTTCTTTTCCCGGTCGTAACCGGTGGTTTCCCAGCAGACCGGAATGACGTTGCCGTTCGCGGTCCAGTTCCTGACGTTTTTGATGGTTAGCGGTTGTGATGTTGAGCCGACGTTTTCGCGCGCAGTCGCACTCGTCGCAAACGGTTGAATAAAGGACATGCACGCGAAAAACCCCATGATCAGACGGGTCGACCGTGGCGATCGAATCTGCCAGTTGTCTGCGTTTGATAAATCGCCGCTCGCGTGTGCGCCTGCAGATACCGAGCCAGTGACGAAATTCTTACCTTTCATAATCTTTGCTCCCAAGTTCGAAAATTTGCTCCAGCGCTTGCGGCCGGCCGCGACACTCATGCAGCGATGCGGAGGCAATAGGCGTTCGCATTACCTAACAGCAAAGAACGTCAGGGGCGGCCACGACGGAACCACGATCGATTTTTTTCTCCCGTGATGAACCCAGGCCAAAACGACGAGGATCGCCGCAGCTTTCGCGCGGTGTGGGTATTGCCGCTGCTGCAGCGGCTGACACTGCGCTGGCGGCACGCTGAGCGCTGGAACTTCCGTCCACTCGCAGAGACGCCGGCAGAAAGAACATGAACGATCCGATGATCGATATGATCTGTCCATGAATAAGACTGACCTTGGGACACCAGCCGATCCCAGTGCCCGCCGGATGTAGCGCTGCCCGCTGAAGTGAGCGCCGTTGCGGCTCAGTTGATGCCGCTTTTTTTTTGACAATCTGAAATGTCTGGCTCGGCGCAAGCGCAGCCGTGTCGGTTCGGGTGCAACGCTGCAAACAACGGCGTTGGTGAACGACAGCATGATTACGGTGGATCTCCGAAGAATTCATTTTCCATATTCAACGATCTCGCTTGCCACTCGAACCACAGCGGCCGACGCGACACGGAACTTCGGCGCCATCTACTCGAAGCTGTTCTCGAAAAGAGTTTGTGCGTCCGGCACCACCGCGCCATGCTCGAACGCTCCTGCATCGCAGAACCCGCCGACGATACGCGGAGCGCCGCGCTGATCAACGGTCAGCGACATGTTGTTCTCGTCAGCGCAGGGGAACTGGATATTTATCGCCTCGCTGCCCGGCGACAGCGCATGGCTCCAGGTCGGTCCACCGTTGTCTTGCAACGGGCCGATCGTGTTCAATGAAACAAGTCCGCTGCCAGGGTTGGGAATGCTGCAGCCGGTCCTGTCGTAAAAGAAGTTGCGACCGTAAGCTTCCAGAGTCCCATTGCAATCGTCGTAGATCGGACTGTCGACAACGGTGTTGCCGGCGATCAGCGAGTTGCTCACGACGAAGCGTGTTCTGGTATACACGCCGCCGCCGATGCCCCCGTTCTGGTCGCGATCATGGTCGGCGTCGTTGCCGATAACCGAGGTGTTGTAAAGGGCGGTGAACTGTTGGCCGTAAATTCCTCCGCCATTGGAGTTCGCATAGTTGGTGCTGATCGTACTATTGATGATATGCAGCGCGCCGCGATTGTAAATTGCGCCGCCGTTGTCGGCGCCGTTGTTGTGGATGGTGCTGTTGCGAACAACAACGTGGCCAGAGTTGATGTTGATGCCACCGCCTTCATGGAGCACGGTATTTGATCGAATGGTGCTATGAACAATACCGAGCGTACCGGAGCTGGAGATTCCACCTCCGTGAAATGAGCGGTTGTTCTCGATGACGCATTCGATGATCGATAGCGACCCAAATACATTGCGAACGCCACCGCCTAGCGACTGATCCCCTCGGCGATTGCCATTGCGGATGCTGATATGGCTGATGCTCGCTGTGCGCGTTGCGGCGACACTTATCACTCCGTCGATCTGATTGGCATCAATGATCGTGCTGGCCGCACCTGCGCCGACGATGGCGATGGTCTGATCGACGCTTAGCGGCGACGTCAAATTAAGATCACCATTGTCCTCGCCGTTGGCCCCGGCCAGCGGGCGCGTGAGCATGTACGTTCCGGCCGGTACGTTGATAGTGGTTACGCCCGGCGCACTCAAGTGGTTGGCCTGCATGATCGCGGCACGTAATCCGCAGGTATTGACGCTGGTGTGGCAAACACCGTCACTGGTGTCGTCATCCAGCCGATCATCAATGGTGTTAACGGTAAAAGTGACGTCGGCGTGTGCTATCGACGCACTCAATACCGAGTAACACAGGGGCGCCAGCCATCCGATCCTTCGCAATGTCGAACACTTGAACACGAAGGCTGCTCCTCATGGGTGTGGCAATTTTCGCCAGTCGATCCGGCGCCTAAGCAGGCATCGACAAGAGGCCTGTTACTGCTTGACCGGCGCGTTGATTTGTTCCGTTCACAGCCACTAACAGGAAGCCAGGCCAGAACCGGCCACGGCGAAGCGGATGATTGCTATAATTCGCCCATGAGCGAGTTTGACCGCGAGTCAAAGACCGACCCCAATACACGTTGGGATGCAGCGCTGCCCGCCGAGGTCAGCGCGTTGGCCGATCAGCTGATGCCGTTGTTCTATGACGATCTCAAGCGTTTGGCACGTCGCGAACGTAGTCGCGTTGGCGCTGGCGCTACCTTGCAGACCACTGCTTTGGTGAATGAGGCCTACCTGAAGTTACGCGGCGCCCAGGGCTGGAACACCGATGCGCATTTTCTGCGCGCCGCTGCGCTGGCGATGCGCCATGCGCTGGTCAATCATGCGCTGGCCAGGCAGGCTGGTAAGCGCGGCGATGGCGTAGTTCCACTGCCGATCAGTGATGCACTGGAAGTCGCTGTCGAGGACGATGCCAGCCTGCTGGCACTGAACGATGCGTTAGGCCAGCTCGCCAGCACGTCATTGCGACTGGCGCAGGTCGTCGAATGCCGCTACTTCGCCGGCTACGACGACGTCGAGACTGCATTGGCGCTGGATATTTCCGAACGCACCGTGCGTCGGGATTGGGCGTTGGCGCGGGCCTGGCTGCATCGGGAACTGGCGGATACAATGTAGGAGCGGCGTGAGCCGCGAAGCTTTTGCCCTTGACCTTGTAGAGCGGGGCTTGCTCCAATACCGTTAACTTAGGACGTGCGAGAACGCGTAGGGTGGGTGGAGCGCAGCGCAACCCACCATTGCGCGGCGTTTGAGAATGGTGGGGTGCACCCACCCTACGCCTAAGTGAAGAGTATTGGGGCTTGCTCCGCTGCCCTTGATCTTCGCCAACATTCAGATCAGATCAAGCAGCGGAGCAAGCCCCGCTACAACATCAACGCCATAGGCGATCCCTTATCAATAACCGCGACCCGTTGCGGCCAAAAGTTTGAGTCCAGCAGTCTGGATCGCGTCTTTGTTTGGCACCTTTTCGGCTAAAGTCAGCGCGACGGCGGCGGCTTGTTTGGCTTCATCCAGGCGATTCAATCGCGATAGCGCGCGCGCTTTGAGGGTCAACATGCGTACGCGAACAATAAAATCGTCCGGAGACTGCTTCGAGTGCAGCGCTTCAACCTCGGTGATCTCATCCAGTGCAGTCTGGTAGTTGCCGAGTTCCAGGTTGGCTCGTGCACGCTGATGTCGTGCGTCAGCGACTTCGCCCGAATAGCCACCACCCGCCTTTTCAAACAAGGCAAGGGCATGTCCAGCAGTGGCGATCGCCTCGTGATAGCGGCCTGCGAGACGCTGCATTCCCGAGAGTGCCCGTAACTGGGATGCCACCATCGCGCCATCCTCGCCGGATATCTGTCGTTGCAGAGCGATCGCCGCATTCAGGTCAGCCTCGGCAGCGTCAAACTCTGATTTCGTCGCGTACACCTGACCGCGGATCTGCAACAGGCGTACACAGGCTTGATGCTGCAGTCCGGTCTTCGTGCAGACGGCTACGCCTTCAGACAATACCGTCAGCGCCTCATCCGTTCGGCTCTGCGAGGCACGCAGCCGCGCCAGCGCCGAGACTGCGAAAAGCGTAGAGGGGTCAGCTTCGCCGAGCAGATCGCGGCGCATGGTCAAGCCACGCTGCACATAAGGTTCGGCTTCATCGTAGCGCCCCAGTGCCACCAGGTAGCTGCCCAGCACGCCCACAAACCAGGCCGTGTCCTGGTGCGGCCGCTTATACAGCCGCTCCGATAACGCAATCGCCTCGCGATATGCCGCTTCGCCACGCGCGGCATCGCCCAGCGAACTGGCGGAGTCGCCAATGCTGCCATGCAGTTGCAACACCTCATTGCTCAGCGGTAATGCCTGTGCTTTCCAGAATGCCAGCGCGATCTCACTGCGCTCCAGGCTCTCCTTGAAACGATGCAGTGCCGCGAGGTGGTTGGCTTCGGCGATCAATGCCTGCATTGCGCTACGCGGATGGGCTTGAGCATCCTTCATCGCCAACGCCGTTATCTCGCGTTGCAGGGCCAGCGCCTCCTCGACCCGTCCGCCCCGTTCAGAAATGGCGCGGGCCAAGGCGAGCAGCGCTTCAATGCCGAGCGCGTCGTCACGCCGCATCAAGGCGTCCTGCATCGGCTCAAGTAGAGCGACAGCGTTAGCGAACTCGCCTTTCTCCATCAGCGCCAGCGCGCGCAAATGCCTGGCGCCGATCCAACGCGGATCGGACGGTTCGTAGAGTTGTTCACTGAGAGGGATCAGGGCCGCGGTCAGTTCCTGCCCCTGTGTTTGCGCATCCATGCTCAAGGCAACGCGCGCTAACACCGCCAGTAGATCGGCCTTGGTTTCCTGAGGCATGCTGTGATCGGCCAGTATCCGATCGCCGCCCTTCTCGACGATCTCTTCGGGTGTGGGCCTAAGGTCGCGCGGCTGGTCGGCTTCTGCGGTTTCGAACAGCGAGACCAGAAAATCGCGCACCGCGTTCGCGCGCTCGGCCTGCTGACGCGCCTGCTCGGCCTGCCAAAGCGTGCCGGCGAGCCCTGCCGCCAGCGTAACGATCAGCATCGCAACGCCTGCAACCGCCCATCGGTGTCGTCGCAACGCGCGCCCGATCACATACATACGCGCACCTTCACGCGCCTGCACCGGCTCACTGCGTAAGTGACATTCGATATCGCGCCTCAATGCGTCGACAGTTTCGTAGCGGTACGACGGTTCTTTTCGCAGGCACTTGGCGACGATGGCATCCAGATCGCCGATCAGCAACCGCGCCGCGGTGGGCGCGTCGGCACTGGCTTGCGCGATTCGGCTGGGCGCCGGCGCGGTGCGATCCAGCAGCACTTGCAGCGCGTGCGTAGACGGCAGACCACGCATGCGCATGGGTCGCTCACCGGTCAGCAGCTCGAACAGCAACGCCCCGAGTGCGTAGATATCGGTAGCGGTGGTTACCGCTTCGCCGCTGAGCTGCTCGGGCGCGGCGTAGTCGGGTGTGAAGGGTGCGATGGTGGTTTGGCTGGCATGCGGCGAAGCCGCTGCATCGAGCAATTTGGCGATACCAAAATCGAGCAGCTTCACTCTACCCGAGGCGTCGACCAGAATATTGTCGGGCTTCAGATCACGATGCACGATCAAGTTGCGATGCGCGAATGCGACCGCGTCGCAAACCTGCGTGAACAACGCCAGGCGTTCAGGCAGCGCAGCCTTCTGTTCGCGGCAGTAGTCAGTCAGTGAGCGCCCTTCAACATACTCCATCACGGTATACGGTCGGCCATCCGGCGCCACGCCGCCATCAAGCAGCCGCGCGATGCCGGGATGTTCGAGCCGCGCGAGGAAGCTGCGCTCAGCATGGAAGCGATCCATCTGGCCCGCCGCCTCATAGCGCAGAAGCTTGAGGGCCGCACGTTGCTCGAAGGCTGCATCGGCACGCGTTGCCGCGTACACCTCGCCCATGCCACCGCGGCCAATCATTCGATCGATGCGCCACGAGCCCAGGCAGCTGCCAGCCGCGAGCGAGGGATGCGGCACCGCGTTGCCCGCAGCATGCGGCGCATTGTCGAGCACACCACTGGCGTCGTGTGCGCGCAGTAGTTCGTCCAGCTCACGCCGCAAATCGGCATCATCACCGCAACTGCGTTCCAAAAACGCGTCGCGCGCGTCGCGTGGCTGTGTTGTAGCTTCAGCGAAGAACTGCTCCAGTCGTGCCCAGCGATCGGTTTGCATACACGGTACTCCTGGGCCACGCGGTGAAATGCATTGTGACTGATAGCGACGACCCCGGTACGCGGCTGCAAACCGTGCCTATTCGAACCCGCTGGAAAACATCCTATCGACGTAGAACTGGCGCGTGCTTTCGATCAGACCGCTGGAACCGTTGATGAGTCCCGAACTCAATTGACCGCGCGTGCGCAGATAGAACCGTTGATTGAGGGGCGCAACGAAGCCAGCATGACGCCAGCCGCCGCCAACACGTTGCATGGTACCCAGCGGGGAGTACACCGTGCCGTTCAAAGAAAACAATAGCTGTGGTGGCAGGGCGAGCTCGGCTCCGGTGCCGGAACGATTCCATTGCACCACACCGGTACCGCTGTCCAGCTGCAATTCCTGCAGAGCCGCATCCGGCTGGCCGAGACGCGCGATGAAGTCGCGGGGCTGCCCAGCGATTGTGGTGAATTCTCCGCCGACGATGGTTTTGCCATCGGGCTGCAACGCCAATGCATGCACGAAACCATTCGCTAGCGGCTGATAGGCGCTGTCCACAGAGCCATCCGGAAGCAGGCGCGCGATGAATGTACGCAGCTGTGTATCGATCGTGGTGAATCGCCCGCCGACAAGAATCTTGCCGTCGGTTTGTAGTGTCAGTGAGGTCACGCTGTCATTTGCATCGGGATCGAACGCGCTATCGATGCTGCCATTGGCGTCTAGTCGTGCCAGGCGACTGCGCGGCTGTCCACCGATCATCTCGAAACTGCCACCGGCGAGGATTTTTCCATCGGGCTGCAGTGCCAGTGCATCGACGTCGGCATCGGCGCCTGGATTGAAAGTGGTGTCGACACTGCCATTGATGTTCAATCGCGCGATACGGTTGCGCGGCTGCCCACCAATGGTGGTGAACAGGCCGCCGACGAGGATCCTGCCATCGGGCTGCACTGCCAGCGCGATGACGATACTGTCCGGAGCCGGATTGAACGCGGTATCGACGCTGCCATCCGCGTTCAGGCGTGCAAGGAAGCTGCGTGACTGCGCGCCGATCAGGGTGAAGGTTCCAATAACCAGTGTTTTTCCGTCGGGTTGCTGCGCCAGTGCAACGACGCGATCGTTGGCGCCGGTATTGAAGGTATTGTCGATGCTGCCGTCAATGTTGAGGCGCGCGATATGGTTGCGCAGCTGTCCATCAATGGTGGTGAATTCGCCACCGACGAGGACCTTCCCATCCGGTTGCACCGCTATCGCGTCAACATTGGCATCGACGAACCCGGGACTGAATGAGGTGTCCAGGGTGCCGTCCATCTTCAAGCGCGCGATTCGATCATGCGGTTGCTGGCCATCGATTTCGAAGAACGCTCCGCCTACCAGAATTTTTCCGTCGGACTGCAGTGCCAATGCCTTGACTATGCCGTTGGCATCAGGATCCAGCGCAGCATCCGTACTGCCATCGGTGTTCAGGCGCGCAATTCGGTTGCGCGGCTGCGCTCCGATTGCGGTCAGCTGTCCCGCGACAAGAATTTTTCCATCTTGCTGCAATGCCATTGCATAGATCGTGTTGTCGACGCCGGGGTCGAACCCGATGTCAACACTGCCGTCAACGTTCAGTCGCGCAATTCGGTTGCGGGGTTGGCCACCGATTGCAATGAAATTGCCAGCGACGATGATTTTCCCGTCGGGTTGCAACGCGAGCGCGGAGACAGGATCGCTGGCATTTGGATCGAATGTGCCATCACCGCTGCCGTCGACATTCAGACGCGCGATGTAGTTGTGGAACTGTGCACCGATCACGGTAAACAAGCCGCCGACGAGAATTTTTCCGTCGGCTTGCACCGCCAGCGTAAAGACGGTGTTGTGCGCCGCAGGATTGAACGCGGCGTCGATGCTGCCGTTGGCGTTCAGGCGCGCAAGGCCGATACGCGGCTGCCCACCGATGACAGTGAATGCTCCACCGACTAGAACCTTGCCATCGGACAGCGGTACCAAGGTCGCTATTTTGTTGTTCGCACCGGGATCGAATCCCGTATCGACGCCGCCATCGGCTTGCAAGCGCGCGATATGGTTGCGGGATTGTCCGCCGATCATGTTGAACGAACCGCCGACCAGGATCTTGCCATCACGCTGTACAGCCAGCGCAGTGACCAAGCTGCTCGCACCGGGATTGAACGTCGCATCGACACTGCCATTGGCGTTCAGGCGTGCGATGCTGTTGCGCAGGCTGGCACCGACCTGCGTAAACGAGCCGCCGATCACGATGCGTCCATCCAGCTGAACCGCTATAGCTAAAACCGGGCCGTCCACTGCGGTGTTGAAGCTGGCATCGACACTGCCATCGGCATGCAGGCGCGCCATTCGATCGCGCGCCTGTCCACCAATTTGCGTAAATGTTCCGCC
Organism: Lysobacterales bacterium; assembly: GCA_031391205.1. Lineage (GTDB taxonomy): Bacteria > Pseudomonadota > Gammaproteobacteria > Xanthomonadales > Ahniellaceae > 0-14-3-00-62-12. The sequence goes on from JANMUE010000192.1 coordinate 44,791, forward strand.
GACGAGAATCTTTCCATCGGGCTGCACGACGAGCGCATCGACACTGCCGTTTGCATTCGGATCAAACCCGTCGTTGACATTCTGAGCCCTACAGAGTGCTGGACAAAGTGCAATCGCCAGCACCGCCAGAACGCCGCGCGCCGTCGAAAAATGACCAGCAAACCCTTTGTTGCTCACCGTGGTATCTCCGCCTGGATGTTGCTGTTGCTGTGGTTCGATGAAAGCGATGCCCTGTATCGAACCGGACTGTCTTTAGTTTCGAACCTTGTCCGCAGCTCAAATTGCCGTCGTTACCTCGAGCTTCCGTGCCTGGGCTTCTGTGCATAACAGGGAATGCCGGCGGATCCGGCCACGGCGCGTCCACAACCGATGAGCGCGTATTGCGCAATGCCAGATGACATTCGGCCAGAGCGATCTGCACGTCGGAGACGCAACGACGGGGTGCAGCCATTGACTTGATGCTTGCATCGGACGCGGGTCGCAGCAATGGCAACGCGACCGCAGGCTGATCGCCTTGCGCGCTCCGACTATCCCCGTATCACATACCGCCGCGTTGCGACCACAGCATCACGATGAGTCCACTGGCATACAGCGCGGTGGCCAGGCCGATGCCGCGCAACGGGATGCTGAACCAGTAGCGCCAGGCCAGCGCCAGATAGGCGAGCAGCATGACCATGCCCAACCCCAGCAGGAAATACGACTGCGCCAGAAACTGCGGCTGCCAGCCAGCAAGATAGACATAGACCAGCGCAAAGAACATCACGCCGAAGCTGTGACTGGCATGGAATCCTTTGGCCGCCCGGCCGATCGTGGTTTCGCGGGAGATGATGGGCGATACATTCATCATCGCCGCGGTCAGCGTCGGGTCGCGCGGATCGAATTTGTTGCCATTGTAAGTGAAAAACAGGTGCATGCAGCCGAGCAATCCCGCGAGGCCGGCGCCGGAAGCGATCAGTATGGATGCGGTGTTCATGGGGACTCCGATTGGAAGACGATAGTGCCGGTCAGCGATCCAGCCGCTGCGTCTCTGTCAAAAGTCCATCGACCATGATCAGTAGCCGGTAGTCGCGGGACGAACCCGGATCGTAGATCCACTCTTCCTGACGCAGCACGCGCACGCGGGCGTTGCCCTGGCCATCGCGTTCGGTCTGATCGGCATAACGTTCACGGCGGCTCTGTGGTGACCCACAGCGCGCAATGACTTCGCCATTGCTGATGCCACGCGGCAGCATGTCGAGCTTGCATTTCCTGTCGTTGCGAGTGAAGCCATAACCCAGGCTTTGTTCCTGCAGCAGACGATCGTCGCGAAACACCAGGCGTTGAATCAGGCGATTGCTGCCGAAGTTGTAGAACCACACTTCGACGATGCGTTCGGCGCGCCGCTCCAGCGGCCCGCGCTCGCCGGTGATCAGCCATTCACTGTAGCGATCGATCCAGTAAGGCTGCCCGCAGTGCTCGATCACCTGGACGGCGTGATCACCGGGATCGACCAGGCGGCCATTGCAGCGCAGCGCCTGCGCGGGCGCCGCGATCAGCAGAAGCAGCAACAGGACAAACATCGACTTCATGAGATACCGCCTGCAAAAATGATCAACGGAGCGTATACGAAAGCACCCGCATAAAACCAACCGGGTGAAGGCACCTGCCTTCAATATCGCATGGCATGCCAGAACGCAGTCATGGGCTTGGTGGGGATTCGCGCGATGTTCCGGCATGAAAGCGCGCAATCGCGCTGTGCGCATAGACTGCCGCCACGAGGCTGAAGTTCCGCCGAGGTCGACTGCAGTGCAGTGGCCGAGCTACCCGCAACGCGAGTAGCATCAATGCACCGACGCATAACGGAGCGTTCGTATGAGCCTGGTGCGCATTGCCATGCCGGAAACCGAGACGCATCTGGTGTTGATCACCAGCGCGCTGGAAGCCGCCGGGATTCCGTACTTCGTGCACAACAACGGCATGGGCGGACTGATGCCGGGCCTGCAGATCGCGGCGTACAACACGCGATCGGTGATGGTGCCACAATCCTGCGTCGAACCGGCATTGGAGGCGATCTCGACATTGCAGCCACTCACCGCCCCGGCACCCAGTGGCGGCGACAAGCTGCGCATTCTGGCGGAGGCGCTGCTGCTCGGTTGGTTCTTTCCCGCAGGACGTCGCCATCAGTTCGAACAAGGCGAAACGCTCGCCACGGCGTCAGCCGCTGAAGATCAGGAGTCGCCGAGCCGGTCGAACTCAACGCCGCCATGAAGCGGCACAATCGCCATCTGCTGGTGCTGGACCTGGATGAAACCCTGCTGTTTGCCTGTGAACTCGAATTGGGACGGCCATCCGACTTTCGGGTCGGTCATTATTTTATTTATCGGCGTCCCGGCCTTGTGGGTTTTCTGGGGAAAATGTCTGCGCTGTTCGAGATCGCGGTGTGGACGTCCTCGTCGCCGGCCTATGCGCATGCGGTGTGTACCGAGATATTCCAGCAGCTGCCAGCGCCGGCCTTTGTCTGGGCCGCCGATCGCTGCACGGTGAAACGGAATCTAGAATCCGACAGTTGGTCGCTTGCCAAACACCTGAGTAAGCTCAAGCGCCGGGGCTATGACCTCAGGCACGTGCTGATGGTGGACGACAGTCCGGAAAAGCATCTGCGCAACTACGGCAACCTGGTGCGCGTGTCGCCCTACTATGGCGGGGAACGCGACGACGAACTGCATTGGCTCGGGCAGTATCTGGCCGGCCTGACCGATGTTGCGGACATTCGCACGATCGAAAAGCGTGGCTGGCGCAGGCGCATGCGCACGGCTACGGGCGGCATCGATCAAATAGTGCCGCCGTGAGAAATCAACTGCGCCGATAGATCGGAATAGGCAGGGCTGATCTCCGGCAAGCCGCAATTGTTCTGCTGCGGGCATAACTCGACGAGTCGTAACGACCGATCGGCGATTGCCCCGATCAGGTTTCCGGTTCCGCCGGCCAGACCGCCGCACCGACATCTGCAGAGCAGGGCCGCAATTGCAGCGACCAGCCCCAGAACCAGCCGCGCCGAATCGATAAGCGGAAGTACTCTTCGCGAAAATAGCGCAGCATCAGTGCATCGTCAGCCACCGGGCGGTGCGCTTCAATCATGTAAGTGCCATAGGGCACGCCGAGCATGCGCCGGGCAAGCCGCTTGTAATCCGCGCTCAGCAACACAAAGTCATTGGCTTCCTCGAACGGACAGTCGTGCGAGAGGATCAGCAGATAACCCTGCGCACACTGGTACTGGGCTTCGATCACATAGCCCGGCACCGAAGTGCCGGTATCGCGCCCATCATGGAACAGACGCGACTGCAGTGGCCACTTCTCGTAGGGGCCGCTGTGCTGTTCCAGTGAGAATCCTTCGATGGCTTGCATGCGGGTCGGGATGAAGGGCGAAGATGGAACACAGCATATCCCAGCCGCCGCGGTCGCCCCCCTCTCCCGCCAGCGGGAGAAGGGTTCATCATCCCCTCTCCCGCTGGCGGGAGAGGGCTAGGGTGAGGGAGACGTGCGATGGTGTGTGGTATTTGCGAGCGGTGACGCAGCAATAGCCGTGCACCATCGCACGCTTCCCTCATCCGACCCTGCGGGCCACCTTCTCCCGCTTGCGGGAGAAGGGTTCATCATCCCCTCTCCCGCTGGCGGGAGAGGGCTAGGGTGAGGGAGACGTGCGATGGTGTGTGC
>JANMUE010000218.1:0-1443 GCA_031391205.1 Lysobacterales bacterium
CATGAGTCAGTCAGGCTCATGAGAAATCAACATCTGGCACATGCCGTTTTAGATGAAGAGAGTGCGCACGTTTATCTCCTGCAAGAACCGCACGAAAGATCGCCATCGAGATTGAATGTACTCAACGTTGTACTTGTCTCCGAAAATAGAGCTACGGTCCGCCGCTTCGCCGCACTGTCAAGAAAGGTTCGAGCATTTGTCCACACTCGCGTGGTGGTCGCTGGCGATGAGATTGCTCAGTCGGTCTTTGGCCCACAGGCCCGTTGGGAAAAGCTGTCGAAACACATTCAACAGACCGACTGACCTTGTGTAACGCTTCCCTCAACCCGAAACGTCTACGGTATCCGGGCTAGTTCAAACGATGATGGGGATAGTCCGCTCTTGCCATATTGAATGTCGGCTTTCGGGTGGACCAAATGGTAGCAATGGGTCGATCTGACACGTTCAATACCTCCGCTATTTGCAGTATCGTCGTGGGATGGGGTGCCGACAGCGATAGCGGCTAGCGCTACTTGCTTACAGGCCGAAATGCCTTCATCACCGCTTCATTGGTTTGCAGATACGGTCCGCCGATCAGATCAATGCAATAGGGTACGGCGGGAAACACCACTTCCAGATTTTCTTTGATCGACTTCGGTTTGCCGGGCAGGTTGATGATCAGCGTGCTGCCGCGTGTGCCGGCGGTTTGGCGTGACAGGATGGCGGTGGGCACATATTTGAGCGATGCGCTGCGCATCAGTTCGCCGAAGCCTGGCAACAGTTTGTCGCACACCGCCACGGTGGCTTCCGGGGTGACATCGCGTGCCGCGGGGCCAGTACCGCCGGTGGTGACGATCAAGGCGCAACCGACTTCATCGGCCATGCGTTTGAGTTCGGTTTCCAGGATGGTTTGTTCGTCGGGCACGACTTTGTAGTCCAGCTCGAATGGCGAACTGAGCCACTCGCGTAGTAGTTCGGCGCAGGCTTTGCCGGGGATGTCTTCGTAAATGCCTGCGCTGGCGCGGTCGGAGACGTTGAGGATGCCGATGATGATGGGACGCTGACTCATGATGCGGATTACAGGTTATTTGCGGGGGATGCGCAGCATAAACGCTCATTCAGTGCGAAGCGATCTATAGTGTTGGCGGTTGGCGTTGCGTTGTTTACCATGCGCGCCCAGCTCAACCGGCGCACTGCATGCCTCAGGCCACTGTTTCTCCCATTCCCGTCAACATCATTACCGGCGCACTGGGCGCCGGTAAGACCACTGCGATTGCCCGGCTGCTGGCCAACAAGCCTGCGCACGAGTCGTGGTTGGTGATTCTTAACGAATTCACCGATACCGGCATCGATACCTTGACGCTGGCGGCTGCGGCGCGCGGTGCTTACGACGTGCGCATGATTCCGGGCGGATGTTTGTGTTGCACCGGTGAGGAAGATTTTCGACGGCAGTTGTCGGGCCTG
>JANMUE010000254.1:0-4286 GCA_031391205.1 Lysobacterales bacterium
CTGAGCAGTGGCGCGCTCGTCACGGTTGAGGCTGGGTTTGCCCAGACCCAGGATCGCGAGATGCCGCACCGGCGGTGCCGATTGCGACACCTGGATCGGTAGCGCGTTGCCGGCATCGAACACCAGCTTGCTCGGGTCGTACTCGACGCCCCAGGCCTTGAACAACACCGGCAAGTCGGATGATTTGCTGGCGAAGCGTGCCATGTTCGGATCTTCGGATTCATTACCGGAGGGATCCATCTCGGCATGCGGGTCGACGAATATCGCAAGCCGTCCACCGCGCAGCACGAACTGATCGACGGCATACAGCAGATCGTCGCTCCAACCCTTTGGATGCACCAGGATCAACGCTTCGATTTCGTCGTCGATACGGGTCGTGGCCTCGCCGTTGATCAGGCGTACGTCAAACATGTCGCCCAGTTCCTGATACACCGACCAGGCGTCGCGGGTCTGCCGTGTAGCCGCGTCGAATCCACCGGACATGCTGATACCGGTAATAACGCCGACCACCGGTTTCTTGCCGACGACCAGGCTGTGAATCAGCTTGACCACGTCATACTCGAGGAAGGCTTCCTTGTCCGGCTGGAAGAAAGGAATCACCGACTGACCATCGGTGGAGTTGGTACCGGCCAGCCCGAAATAGATGGTCTCGCCACCGGCGCCCGATGGTACCGCTTGCAGGCCAAAGCCCGAGGCACGGTCCTCGTCCTCGGAGAACGGCAGCGGATCGATCACCTGCAGATTCAACTTGCCACCACTGCGCGACGCCATTTCCTCCAGCATCTCGCGCACTCGCGTGGCGTAGTTGCGGATCATCGGAATTTCCGCAGTGCCGCGATCGGAAAAGTAGAAATAGAGGTTTACCGGCTCGTCGATTTCCTTGAGCACTTCACGCGTGCCATCGGACAACGTGTAGAGGTTGTTCTCGGTCAGGTCCAGTCGCGCGCCCCGCAACCAGGCGTTGGAAATCACCAGTACCGCCAGCAGCAGCACGCCCATAATGGCCAGGGAGCTGCCGCTCAATGCTTGTCGATTCAATTTCATTGGGATCGTCCTCAATCGGCTTTCTTAAGATCGATCACGACCACGCTGGCATACAGCCAGAAGCCGATCATCAGCAGGAAATAGAGGAGGTCACGCAGGTCGATCACGCCTTTGCTGATCGACGCGAAGTGCGTCAGGAAGGACAGCCCCGCGATGGCGTCAACGACGCTCTGCGGAAGTCCGATGCCGCGTATGCCTTCCAGGATCATCGGCCAGCCGGCGAGCAGCAACGCGAAACACACCACCACGGTGAGGATGAAGGCGATCACCTGGTTGCGCGTCAATGCCGACAGGCAACTACCCACCGCAAGAAACGCACCCGCCATCAGGAAGCTGCCGAAATAACCGGCGAGGATGGCGCCGTTGTCGGGATCGCCCAGATAGTTGACGGTAATCCAGATCGGGAAGGTGAGTGCCAGCGCGATACCGGTGAAAATCCACGCCGCCAGAAACTTGCCGACCACGGCCTGCCAGATCGTCACCGGCAGGGTGAGCAGCAATTCGATGCTGCCGGACTTGCGTTCTTCGGCCCACAGCCGCATCGAAATCGCCGGTATCAGGAACAGAAACAACCACGGCAGAAAATTGAAGAACGGGAGCAGATCGGCCTGGCCACGCTGGTAGAAGCCACCGAGGTAGAAGGTGAATGCCGTCGACAGCACCAGGAAAATGACGATGAACACATAGGCCACCGGTGTGGCGAAATAGCTCATCAACTCGCGACGCATCAGGATGCTGATGAGATTTTTGCTGCTGCTCATGCGGCCTCCTGCTGCGCGGTTGCCGCGCTCTTGCGCGGCTGGGTGATCTGACGGAAAACTTCATCCAGGCGGCCCTGCTCAAGCGCGATTTCACTGAACGGGAAATTGGCCTGCTTGAGTGCTTCGGTCACCGCCTGGAAGATCGGCTTGCCCTTGCGCGGAAACGCGGTGACGCGGCCGTCCTGCGGATCGATCTCGACGGCGGCTACGTCGCTGATGCGGGTCAGCAATTCCTGCGCGGCCTTGGGATTGCCAGTGCTCAAGGATACCGCCTGGTGAAAACGCGAGCGCGTTTCCAGACCCTGCGGCGTATCGTCGGCCAGCACCTTGCCGTTGGCAATGATGATGGCGCGGCTGCATACCGCGTGCACCTCTTCGAGAATATGCGTGGACACAATGATGGTCTTGTCGCGGCTCATCGCCTGGATCAGCGCGCGTACTTCATGCTTCTGATTGGGGTCCAGACCATCAGTGGGCTCGTCCAGCACCAACACCTTGGGATCGTGCAGGATGGCCTGGGCCAGGCCAACGCGGCGTCGGAAACCCTTGGACAAGGTATCGATGGATTGGGCGAGCACATCACTCAGGCTGAGCCTACCCACCGCATCGTCGATGCGGCGGCGGCGAACTTCGCCATCCAGACCACGCACGTCGGCAATGAACTGCAGAAAACCGGCGACGGTCATTTCGCCGTAACTGGGCGCGCCCTCCGGCAGATAACCGAGCATCTGCTTGGCTTCGATCGACTGCGTCTGTACATCAAAGCCACAGACCGAAGCCGAACCGGATGTGGGCGTCAGGAATCCGGCAATCATCTTCATGGTGGTGGATTTTCCGGCGCCATTGGGGCCAAGAAATCCAAGCACCTGTCCTGGCTCAACCTTGAAGCTGATGCCATCGACTGCCTTCAGATCGCCGTAGCGTTTACAAAGATCGCGTGTCTCAATCATTGGATGCTTTCTTGTCAGTGGATGAGGTGGCGGTATCCCGCGAAAAACAGGCCGTCGCGCGGAACCGGGGCGCTGGGCTGGATTTCAAGGCGGCCGAGGTCAGACCTGCGGTCAATACAAAAGTTCCGACCGGGTGCTGGGGGAGATCGGTGTGGGAGCGCTCTCCGGCGCGAATAGTCAAGACACCGGAACGTTTGTTCGCGGCCGGAGGCCGCTCCCACAACATCCCCGTTCCTGCATCCCCAAAACGATTCGCCCCGCTTGGGGCGGGGCGAATCGGAAAGGCGTTCGATCAATTCTTGGTGGTGTAAGGCAGGTAGACGCGAGTGACTGGATAGCCGTCTTCGTCGGCATCAGTGACCCACTCGTCGAACTGTCCGGCGCCATCCCAGGCGAATTCATAGGCGTGGGTCATCGCATAGGCACGCAAGGCCTCACGCGGACCGCGCGGGGCGAAGATGCCGGCCCGGCTGCGCTTGTACAGAACCTTCAGCGCCTTGCCCGAGTAGGCCATGCCAATACGCACATTGCCCGTCGGCACGATATCGGTGGTGGCGACCGGGTAGGCCATGCTGGCATCAACGGCTTCGTCGCCGACGATATTGATGATGCGCATCTTGTCTCCGGTGGTGCCGATGTCCTTGGCACGCATGAAATCTTCAACCTGTGCCCAGGAACGCTCCATCAATGGCAGCGCCTCGGCATCCCAGCGCCGCGGGGCCGACGGTACACCACCACCCACGTACAGAATCGGTCCGCCAGCGCGTTCAACTTCTTCGATTCCGACCTGACTGTAATCCACTGCCGGGATTGTGGCCATGAAATTGGAAAGCCTTGCCAACGAAGCTTCCATGTCTTCGCCCAGGGCGCCATCCAGGTACATGCCTTTGTAGCGGCCCAGGATGTCCCAGCCGTAATCGACACGGACGTCCCATTGCACATTGACTGCGCGGGTCTTGCCGTCCTGGACCAACTTGAACGTGGACCGCTTATTGGTGCCGTCCCAGTCCGCGATCAGGTCCATCCTGATCAAGGCATCGGATTCATTGAGTTCACTTTCGGTGATTTCGAGGCTGCCGTTTCCGGCGCCGCCGCCTTCCGAGGCCTGGAACTCAAGCTTGGCCCCGGGGCCATTTACCGGTCCGCTGGTCGACACTTTCATTCCGGGATCGCCCGCATGCCAGGGGCTCCAGTCGTTGAAGCGGTGAAACCCGTTGAGCGTGTCATAGACATGCGAAATCGGATTTCCTACTTCTACAGTGCGCTGGATACGCGCGGTCTCGGGCAGGAACAGGCCTACCACTAGGAAGAACGCGAGCGCCAGGAGAATGGCGAGAAAGACTTCAAGGATTCGGAGCATGGGATTCAGGACCGTGGGCAGGTAAGCAGCGGGATATTACTGAACCTTTGTGGCAAAAGGCTATCGCTTGCTGCGCTTGCATTGCAGCGCACTCCGTGCTTGGGGTGCAACACTCCGTGGGAGCGGCGTCCCGCCGCGAAGCTCTGGCTCTAACTCCTGAGAGCCAAAGCA
>JANMUE010000256.1:0-23584 GCA_031391205.1 Lysobacterales bacterium
CTGAGCTGGACCAGCTTCGGCGACAGCCGTTACGTGTCGCTGACCGTGGACTCGGCAACCAATCCGCAGTCTACGACGGTGCGTACCAGCAATCACTTCTATGGTACCCGCAGCATCCTGTATCGCAGCACCGACGGCATCGAACACAGCGACGGCACCATCACCTTTACCGTCACTCCGGTTCCGGACGATCCGGTGGCGGCCGATGAGAGCTATCTGACCGATCGCGATGCGACACTGATCGTCAGCGAGCCCTCGCGCTCGGTGATGTACAACGATTTCGATCCGGATGCGCGCGAGTACGCCAATGGGCCGCAGTGGACCGCGGCCAGCGGCGTCGACCTCCTGCCAATGACCCTGGAACTGGTGGAACCCACCAGCCATGGCGTGCTCACGCTGTCGGCAGTCGGAACCTTCACCTATGTGCCGCATCAAGGCTATTCCGGCCTGGACACCTTCCGTTATCGGCTGCGTGACGCCACTGGCCGTGTCAGCCGCACTGCCACTGCCACGATCCGGGTCAATTCTCCGGCCGTGGGTTTCGACGATGCCTATGTCGTGACCGAAGATGTGGTCCTCAATGTGGTGGCGGCGCAGGGACTGCTGATCAACGATACCGACATTGACAGCGATCCCCTGCAGGCGAGCTTCGCATCCAATGGCTGCAGCCCCTGTCATGGCCGCGTCATCGTGCGCGCGGACGGCAGCTTTACCTATACGCCGGATCAGAATTTCCACGGCACCGACGATTTCTATTATCGGGTGCGCGATCAGTTCACGACGTTTGATACTGCACGCGTGTCGATCACCATACTGCCGGTCAACGATGCACCGGTCACCGAGCCCGATACCTACCGCACGCGTGAGGACGAGGTGCTGATTGCGCCAGAGCCACAAGGCACCTTGCGCAACGATCGCGAAGTCGATGGTGATGTGCTGGTGGACGCTGCGATGGTCAGCCCGCCGGGCATGGGCGTGGTGGTGTTTGCTGAGGATGGCAGCTTCACCTACACACCGCAGCCAAACCTCAATGGCCGCGATACATTCCGTTATCGCGTCTACGACAGCACCGGCCTGTTCACCGAAGATGAGGTCGAGGTGTTGCTGACCTCGGTGAACGATGCACCGACCGCGCTGGCGGATGTCTACGAGACCCATCAGGACCGTAGCCTCAGCGTGCCAGCGGCACAGGGCGTGCTGGTCAATGACAGTGATGTGGATGGTCCGAGCCTGACGGCATCGCTGATCGGCCCGCCTGCGCACGGCCAGGTCACGTTGCAGGCCAATGGGGCATTCGTGTATGTCCCCAATGGCGTGCATTCGGGCACCGATCGCTTCCAATATCAGGTTGACGATGGCCTGGGCGCGCTGGCTGCAGCAACTGCGGTCATCACGGTGCGCCCCATCAATGTGCCGGTTACTGTCACGGTGGAAGATGACTTCTTCTCGTTCGAAGGTCCGACGCTGATTACGACCGCGCCCGGCATCCTCAGCAATGACACAACCGATGCGCAGACACCCCTCAGTGCGGCTGTGGTGATCCCGCCCGACGTTGGCACGCTGACGCTGCAACCCGATGGCGGCTTCCGCTTCGATGCGCCTGCGGGCTATGTCGGCGTGACCGGATTCACCTATTCGGCAACGGTGCAAGGTGTATCCGAACTGGCGCGCGTGACCCTGGATGTTCTGAGCACCGACAACGTTCCGCCGGTGGCGACCGGCGAGCAATTCGCGATCTTTGAGGATCGCGTGCTGGATTCGCGCTCCTCCGGCAGCCTGCTGGCCAACGACGACGACTTCGAATCGGCGCCTCTGACGGCGGTATTGGTCAGCACGGTCAGCCACGGCACGCTGGAATTCGAAGACGACGGGCATTTCGTCTATACCCCGGAAGCGCATTTCAACGGTGAGGATCGTTTCCGCTATCGCGTATCGGATGGCGCGCTGAATTCGGAAATCGTAGACGCCGTGATCACCGTGTATGCACAGAACGATGCGCCGCTGGCGAGCGACGATTTCTTCGCGGTCGATATCAATCAGTTGCTGACTGTTGCGGCAGCGAACGGCGTGCTGGCCAATGACAGCGATATCGATGGCGACGTCCTCGTCGTCGAGCTGGTGGATGCACCGATGCATGGCCAGGTACAGATGGACGCCAATGGAGGCTTCCGTTATCAGCCGATTCCGGATTACTCCGGCAACGACGCCTTCCGCTATGCGGCGACGGATGGCAGCGTCCGCTCAGTGGCATCCGCCAGTATCCGGGTGCGTGCGACCAGCAATTCGGCCCCGGTCGCGCTCGGCGAGGACTACGAGATCGATGAGGATGGCCTGCTCGATGGCGCCGTGGCCGGGCAGCTGATCGACAATGACTCCGATCCCGAAGGCGATGCCCTTTCGGTGCGCGTGGTCACGCCACCACTGCATGGAGCGCTGCTGATCGATGAGGGACGCTTCACCTATCGGCCGACGCAGAACTATTTCGGCGCGGACAGCTTCACTTACGTCGTCAGCGATGGTGAGCTCGATTCCAACATTGTCGCGGCGGAAATCGTGATCGTGTCCATCAACGATTCACCGTTGGCGGTCACCGACCTGTATCTAGTGGTGCAGGCACAGGTGCTGAACATCAATGCCGTTGATGGGGTGCTGAGCAACGACGAGGATGTGGACGGCGACACGTTGCAGGTCAGTGTCGAACTGCCGCCGGCGCATGGCAGCGTCCAGTTGAGCAGCAACGGCGCCTTCACTTATCAGCCGCAGCCGAGTTATTTCGGGCGTGATGAGTTTTCCTATCGGCTCGGCGACGGTGTGGCGCATGCCATCGGGCGTGTGGCCATCGATGTGACGAGGCTGACGAATCAACGGCCCATCGCGGTCGGCGAGGTCTATGCGTTGGCAGAAGACACGGTGTTCGACTCACAGGTCTTCGAAAGCCTGCTGGACAACGATTACGATCCCGATGGGCAGTCGATCGTGCTGGAGATTCTCGGACTTCCTGCACAGGGCATCGTCGAGCCGGGTGTCAATGGCCATCTGCGCTTCCTGCCGGCACGCGATTGGGTAGGCGATGCGGTCGTCACCTATGCCGTGAGCGATGGCGAGTTGCAGTCGCTGCCTGCCGAGCTTCGACTCAGCTATCAACCGTTGCCCGATCCACCGGTCGCAACGCCGGACAGCTATCGCCTGCACAGCAGTGTGAGTCAGCTTGTCGTGCCTGCCAGCGAAGGTGTGCTGATCAATGATCGCGATCCCGATGGAGAGATCCTGGTGGCGACGGTGCTCACGCCGCCGGCGGCGGGGATATTGCAATTGGGACTCGATGGCAGTCTGAGCTATGTGCCTTCCGAGCCGCGTGTCGATCGTGATCTCTTCTCCTACGAAGCCACGGATGGCCTGGGTCAGCGTGCGCCTGCCAGCGTACAAATCCTCATGGATGACGCCGCGCCGCTTGCGGACGCCATCTTCAAGAACAGTTTCGAGTCCACACAATGAATCATCTTTGCCTTTCCGTAACCGGCTTGACGCTGCGATGTCTGCTCGCCGCGATGCTGTTGTTCGGCGGCGTTGCACGTGCCGATGTCGCCAGCGGCGTGGCCTGGCTTCAGGGACGTGACTCGGCGACCGGTGTGCATCGCGACAGTGATCTGGCCTTGGCCGCAGAAACCAATGGCGAAGCCTGGCTGACGGCAGTGCGCCTGGATGAGGCGGCACAGTTTTCCCAGCTCCGCAGCACGGCCATCGTGGATGCGGGTGACGGACATGCCGATCTGGCGCGGCTTGCGTATATCCGTGTCGATCAGGGACAGACGGCGTCGCCGCAGCTTACAGACCTGCTCGCGGCGCAACAGGCCGACGGTGGCATCGCTCCATTGCCGGGATTCCAGAGCGAGGCGCTGACCAGCGCGCTGACCCTGCGCGCCCTGGATCGTGCCGGTCGCGGCGGTGAGACCGCTGCGGCCCGTATTCTGGGTTATTTGATTACCGCGCAGCAGACAGATGGCGGCTGGCTCTCGGCCTCACCGAATCAAAGCACGGTGTTCGCCAGTGCGCAGGTTGCGCAGATACTGGCGGCATTTCGCACACGCTTCGAGCTCACCACAGTTCTGGCAAGAGCCAGTCTGTATCTGAACAACGCGCGCGGCGCTGCCAATGCCTACGCCTCGATATTCGAAACCGCTCTCGCTGTCGATGCACTGATCACACTACGCGTAGACCGCCCAACGATCGAACCTGTGATCGTCGCACTCGCAGCTGCGCAGCAGGCTAACGGCAGTTTCGACAACGATGCCTATGTCACCGCACTGGCCCTGCGTGCGTTGTTCGCGGCAAACCAACCTGTAGTTCCGCCGACACGCGCTGCATTGATCGGCCGGGTACTGGCCGCCGATACCGAGTTGCCGATCAGCGGCGCACAACTGACGCTGTCGGGCACCGCCAACGTGGTGCTGAATTCCAACGATACCGGCCAGCTGCGCGCAACGGATCTGATGGGCGGAGCCTACTCGGCAGTGGTGAGCTATCCGGGTATGCGCTCGGTCGAATTCGCGTTGACCCTGGTCGAGAATCGCACCCTGGATCTGGGCGATATCCGCATGTTCCAGGGCACCGGTCCGGTAGGTAATTTCGGCCTGGTGCGTGGCGTGGTGCGTTCTGCGGAGAATCAGCAGCCGATCGCAGGTGCCGTGGTGCGCATCGAGTCGCCGGCGAATCAGGTGACGACGGATGCCGACGGGCGTTATCAGATGTTGCAGGTGCCGGTCGGTGACATCCGCCTGATCGCCAGCGCCGCTGGCTTTGCCAGTCGCTCGGCGACCACGCAGGTCACAGCGCAATCGATCATCGAGTTTTCACCGAGTCTCGAGCCGATCGCCACCCCGCCGGCAGGCGCGTTGATCCGCGGGCGCATTCTGCATGGTCAGACCAATGCACCGCTGGCCGGTGTAACGGTTGCCGTCGTCGCCGGTGCTACACCGGTATCGACCACGACCAATGGCAATGGCGACTACGTGTTGGAATCCGCACCAGGCACCTTGCTGACCATCACTGCAGCGCTGGTGGATTTCGACACGGTCACCATCACCGCGCCGTTGGCACAGGGCGAGGTTCTGCCGTTCTCTCCCAGGCTTTACCCGACAGGAACCACACCCAGCGGCGCCAATCGCGCACGCATTACCGGCATTGTGGTGAACCAGGCCGATCGACAGCCGTTGGCCAATGCGCAGATCGTGGTCAGCGATCCCAGTGGACAACAGGCTTTGCGCAGCGCCGAGGACGGCAGCTTCACTATTGTCGGCATCAGCGGACCGGTGACCACGCTCGCATTCAGTGCAGATGCGTTCGAACCGGCCACTCTCGCGGTGTCGATCCAGCCGCTGGAGGTGCGCGATATCGGGCGCGTCGGGCTGCGGCCGACGACACTGCAGTTCTACTTTCCCGACCTTGCCATCGTGGCGAGCACGTTGGCGACCACGGATCCGGATCGATTCACTCTGGATCAGTCGTTCACCGTGCAGGTCGCCAACCGCGGCACCTCGAATCTGACGCAAGACTTCACCATGATTGCCTTCCTCGATGGCAACGGCAATGGCCTCTACGATGCTGCCGATGAACCCGAAGTCGGCCGTGTGCGTGCGGATAATGATCTGCCGATTGGCTCCAGCGCCGACATCGACATCGCGGTGCGTGCGCAGCTGGCGTTCCGCGATGCGCCCGTAGCCTTCGTTGTCGATCTCGAGCGCGAAGTTCCGGAACAGGATGAAGACAACAACACCGGCAGCAGCCTGCTTGGCTGCCGCGTCACGCCGGCCTTCATCGGCACCGACAATATCTACGAAGCCTGGCGCTGGAGTGGCCTGGCCAGCAATCCGCAGATCAATTCACTGAACCAGACCCCCGTGGTCGGCCAGTTGAGCGATGACAATGCCGATGGAGTGATCAACGAATACGATATCCCCGATATCGCCTTTGTGGCGGGGCGCCGTAGCAGCATCGCGCCTGGGCAATCGGCGCTGGTGGCGATCAGCGGCGATGATGGCCGTGAACTCTGGTCGCGCACCGATCTGAATCTCTCTCACTTCACCTCGATCGCGCTGGGTGATGCCGACAACGATGGCGTCGCCGAGCTTGCCGTGGTGCGTGGCTATCGGCAGGAACTGATCCTGCTGGAGCACAACGGCACCATCAAGTGGCGCCGTGCGCTGGATGGTCCCGGCATCCCGCAGGTGCTGATACCACCGCCGCCGTTTGTCTATGACCAGCCGATCATCGTCAATCTTGAAGGCGACAACGAAGCCGAAGTGGTGCTGGGGCGCGAGGCGTTCCGTGGCCTGACCGGCGAGCAGCTTTGGGAGGGCGAGTTCGATGCCGGTGGCGATGGCGGCAAGCCGGCAACGGCGCCGGTGCGTGTTGCGTTCGGTATTGGATCCATTGCCGCCGACGTCAATCTCGACGGTGTGATGGAAGTGATTGCCGGGCGCACACTTTACGACTTCGAGGGCCGCACGATCTGGCACCGTGCCGACATCAAGCCGATCCCGTATCCCGATGCAGGCGGTACGCTGATGAATACGTCAGGTCTGAATGCCATCGGCAATTTCGACCTCGACGATTTCGCCGAGATCGTATTGTCGGCTGGAAACGAGCTGTATCTGCTGGAACACACCGGCGAGACCATCTGGGGGCCAAAATTCGCTCCCGATTTCGGCGAATTGGGTGCGCCTTCGGTCGCCGATCTGGATGATGACGGCCTGCCTGAAATCATGATCTCGTCGAACGAGCGCCTGACCATTCTCGAATCGGACGGCACGGTGAAATGGACCGCCGAGATCAGCGATCAGTCGGGTGTCACCAGCGCCACTATTTTCGATTTCGAAAACGATGGTCTCTACGAAGTCATCCATATGGACGAGGAAGACTTCCGGATCTATGACGCACTCACCGGCACCGTGCTGTACGAGACGCGCAATACCTCGCTCACCGTGTATGAGTATCCGGTGGTCGCCGATATCGATGGCGACAAACAGGCGGAGATCATCATCACCGGCTTTGACTACGATCTGGTCGCAGGAACTACGCCTGGCATCCGCGTGTTCAAGGCGCGCAATGGTGCCTGGGCTGACGCCGGCTCAGTGTGGGGTTCGCATTCGTTCCATATCGACGATGTGGCCGAAGACAGCGTGATTCCCTTGCTGGAGACGCCGTCCTGGCTGACCCACAATACCTATCGTGTGCAGCGCAGTCCGTTGCCGGATCCGCTTGGCATGCCGGATTTCACCGTCGGCGACGTGCAGTTGATCGATCAGGGCCCAGGGCTGAACCCGGTGGTGCAGATGCGTGTCGGCAATGCCGGTCCGGTCGATGCGCATGAGCCGCCATTCATCTCGGTGTTCCGCGGCGATCCGGCCATTGGTGGCGTCCTGCTTGCGCAGACGCGACTCGACACGCTGCGCGCCGCGCGGTTCCAGATTGTCGATCTGGGTGCGATCGCATTGACCGGAAGTGGCGATCTGTTCGCGGTTGTCGATCAGCGTGGCCGCGCCAACGAATGCCGTGAGGGCAACAACCAGCGCGTCATTCCGTTCGCGTCGACCAATGGCCTGGGCGATCTGCAGGTGTCGACCGACAAGGTGAGTTATGCAACCGGCGAGACCGTGGATTTTGCGGCGGCCGTTACCAATGTCGGTGGCTTGCCGGCGAACTTCCGTGTCGAATGGTTGATTCGCGACAGCCTGGCGCGCACCACTGCAACGTTGACTGCAAAGCAATTCACAGCCATTCCTGCAGGGCAGTCCGCCAATCAGCATGAGCTCTGGCCTTCGGCCGGAGTGCTGGCCGGCAACTACACCGTGGTCGCTCGACTGTTCAATGCCTCTGGGGTCGAGATCGATCAGTCGACGGCAGTGTTCGCTATCGCCGGTGACTTCAGCGGGCCCAACGGCAGCGTCTACGTCGCCAGTGATCAGTCGCTGTATCTGCCCGGTCAACCGGTCACCCTGACTTACGTGGCGCGCAATCTGTCGAGCACCGAGGTGATCCGACTGCCCGAAGTGGTGCTGGAAACCACGGGGCCGGGCGGTTTTGCCAGAGCGCGCACATTCCCGCTCAGCGATCTGGCGATCGAGTCCTTCGTCGATGGAAACGATGCGCTGGCGGGGGCCGATGCGCCCGGCATCTACACCACGACTGCTCGCCTGCGCTCGCGTCTGACCGGCCATCAATACGCCACCGCAACCAGCAGCTTTACCCGGGTCGATGACCCCACTGCCGATCTGCGCGGAGCGGTCGAAGTCATGTCGCCATCGCTGCTACAGGGTGCGATGCAGACTTGTCTGTACACGGCGCGCAATCTCGGCACGCGCTCGTTGCCGGCACAATCGCTGCGCAAGCGCGTGGTCGCGCTGGATTCCGGGCAGGTGCTGATCGAGAGTCAGGTGACTACACCGCTGATCAGCGGTACCGACTATGTCAGCAGCGATCCGTTCACCACTGCAGCGTTTGCCGCTGCAGACTATGCCTGCGTACTGGAAGCGCAGCAGGTCGATGGCTGGCGCCTGCTTGCCTCCGAGCCGTTCACCGTGGAAGGGCTGCCGCCGGCTGCCGTCATCGTCGATCCAACTTCGGGATTGCAGACTTCCGAAGGTGGACAGACCGCATCGTTCACGGTGCGTCTGAGCCGCGCTCCGACGGCGACAGTAGCCGTTCCCATCGTGGTGACGGATGCCAGCGAATGGCAGTCGGGTGCTGCCAATGTGAGCTTCGAACCCGGCAACTGGGATGTGCCGCGCCTGGTCACAATCACTGGCGTCGATGATGCATTGCTCGATGGCAACATCGTCGGCACGATCGAGCTGGCATTGGCGCAGAGCGCGGACCCCGCATTTGCCGGCATCGATCCGATCGATGTGGGCATCACCAATATCGACAACGACGGTGTCGCCATCCAGGTGCAGCCCGCCGCCATCGATACCAACGAGTCCGGCACGAGTGCGGATATTTCGATCAGCCTCAATGTACAGCCGATAGCACCGGTCACTATCCAGCTTGTCAGCAGCGACCTCGGTGAATGGACGCTGGCGAACACCAGCATCACCATCGATGCCAGCAATTGGCAGCAGCCGGCTTTGGTGACGGTGACTGGTGAGGATGATGCCGATCTGGATGGCTTGCAGACCGGTAGCATCATTGTGCAACCGGCGCAGAGCGATGATCTGCGCTTCGCCGGTATCAACCCGAACGACGTCATCGCACGCAACGCCGACAACGATCAACCTGCGATTCTGGTTGCGCCCACTCAGGTGATCACGGAGGAAGGCGGCGTGGCATCGAGCTTCGTGCTGCGCCTGAGCGCGGCACCGAATGCGGTGGTGCGTGTGCCCATCGGTGCGGTGGATGCCAGCGAATGGCAGATCCTGGATACCGAGGTCGTGCTTGACGCCGGCAACTTCACTGCCGGTGTAACGGTAGTAGTGAGTCCTGTGGACGATAGTCTTGTCGATGGCGATCAGACTGCGGTTCTGCAGCTCGGGCCGGCGATCAGCAGCGACACCCGCTTCAATGGACTGGCCGCGCCGAGTGTGCAATTGACCAACCTCGATGATGACCTGGCGCAAATCGTGGTGACGCCGACCTCGGGTCTGATCGTTGATGAGAACGGCGCCACGGCCACGTTCGTCATTTCACTCAGCGATGCGCCCACGGCGCCGGTCACGATTGCGTTGAGCAGTGGCGATCTCACCGAGTTCTCCGTGGGTATCACTGAGGTGCAGTTCACGCCGCTGGATTTCGCGCCGAGAACCGTCACTGTGCAGGGGCTGGATGATGCCGAGGTCGATGGCAATATCGCTGGCCTGGTGATCACCGCCGCAGCAGTCAGTGGCGACGCGCGTTACGCAGGTGTCGATCCGGCCAATGTGGGCGTGACCAATGTCGACAACGAAACCGTGCAAGTGGTGGTTGGCCCATTTGCCGGTGTCGTCACCAGTGAGTCCGGCACCACGGCGACGATAGCGCTGCGTCCCAGTGTCGTGCCCACGCAATCCGTCACCATCGCGCTGAGCAATCCCGACAGCGGCGAATGGACACTGGATCGAAGCAGCGTCGAATTCCTGCCGGCAAATGGCACCACGCCGCAGCTGGTCGTGGTCACCGGCGTCGATGATTTTGAGCTGGATGGCGACATCGCCGCGGTCATTGCGACCGCTCCTGCAGTCAGCGCCGACACGCGCTTCAATGGTCTGGATGCCGCAGACATTCTTGCCACCAATCTCGACGATGACGTTGCAGCGTCGATGCAGATCAGCCCGGTGCAGGTAGAAACCAGCGAGACGGGCACCAGTGCCAGCATCGCAGTGACGCTCAGCACGCGGCCCAGCGCCGAGGTGCGCATCGCCCTGGTGAATCCCGATGCGACTGAAATCAGTTTCGATCGCACCGAACTGGTGTTCAACCCGGCCAATTGGCCGCAGCCGGTGAGTTTTGTCGTCACTGGTGTCGACGACACTGACGTCGATGGCGACATCGCTTTGACGATATTGGGTCAGGCGGCTCAAAGTAATGACGCTCGCTATGCCGGGCTTCGGCCCGCCAACGTATCGGTGGTGAATCGCGACAATGAAATGGGCGCGCCGCCTGCGGTGTTGGTCACTGCCACCGATCTGATCGCAGTCGAGGGCGGCGCTGGTGGATCCATCGCCGTGGTGCTGAGTCGGGCGCCAGAGGCCAATGTACGTGTCGTCGTCGCCAGCGCCAACAATGCAGAGCTGACCGTGACGCCGCTCGAACTGGTGTTTACTCCGGCAACGGCGCTGCTGCCTCAGAGCGTTCAGTTGCAGGCAGTTAACGAAGCCGTGGATGATGGTGATCAGCTGGTAAGCCTGAATATTTCTGTCACGCCGGACTCTGATCCAGCGTTCGCGGCATTGCCGGCGCAGACACAGCTCGCCGAGAGTCGCGACAACGACAGCGCCGGTGTTGTGCTCGAACTCACCGGTGCCGCGCAGATCATTGAAGGGCAGGCCACCGAACTTCGTGTAAGACTGAATTCGCAACCCCTGGCGCCCATCGGGGTCCTGCTTTCGGGAAGGTGGCGGGCACCAGCGGCACCACCGCTGCGCGACTTCATGATTGTGCCGCAGCAGGTGCAACTCGATTCCAGCAACTGGCAGTCTGGCGTGATCGTCCAGATTGAAACCGTTGTCAATGATGTCCTGGATCCGACGCAGTTCCTGGATGTGCAGGCTGCGGTGACCGCCGCGACGGACCTGCCCTATGTCGGCCAGCTCAGCAATACGCTGGGTGTCGAGGTGCTCGATATCCAGGGCGAACCGTTGCCGGTGCCGATCGACTATCGTCTGCTGGGATTCCTCATGTTGGCCTATCTGTGGATGGCACGCCGCTACGCTGCGCGCGCGCCTGGAGTGTTGCGATGATCTACTTCGAAAACATGCTGCTGCGTTTGCAAGGCTGGAGCCTCTCTCTGGCGATGGCGCTGTTTCTGGTGGTGACCAGCTCAGCACCGCCCGAGGCGCGCGCCGACGTCATCCTGCAGGGCGCAGTCAGCGTCGCTGCTGCAAACGCTGCCCCTGCAAATGCCGAGGACTTGCCGCCTGGCGTGTCGGCGCAGTTGGCGTCGATCATTGGTGTGTCGGCAAAGCTCGAAACCATCGCCGCCGAACTGCGTCGCATTCGGCCAGCGCGCACCGATGCTCCGGATATCGCGCGCGTGAGTGCCGGCGTCGGCGATCTCAACCCGTTGCGCATTGGCGATCACATCCAGCAGGCCGTCGCCAGTCTCGGTGATTTCGAAACCAGGGTGCGCGGCGAATGGCAGACTGAGCTTGATGACATGGCAGCTCGCGGGCTGGACCGCGAACTGATCGATCTTCATCAGCAAGGCCTGGACGAGTTTCTGCGCAAGAGCGCGGAGTTCCGATCGTTGCTTGGCCCGCTCAACGCAGGTATGGCCCGGGTTTCACCGGATGAAAGCGCCGCCGCCTTGATCGCAATGGCCGACTTCTTTGCTGCGATGCCAAGCGCGCGCGCCTTCGCAGCGATCGGCAACAGTGAGCGGCTGCCGATCCAGTTCAGCCGTGCCGATGCAACGCCTGCGCCTTCCGATGTCGCGGTTGCGGACGCAAAGCTGGCCAAGGCTGCGCATGATCCGCCGGGTCCGGCCGATCTCGCTCCCACGATCGATATCGAACTCACGCCGGAAATTGTCGCACTGGCGCAGCAGCTAGGGGCCCAACCCGTTGCGATTCGCAACTGGGTCTATAACAACATCGAGTTCACGCCGACTTTCGGCTCGATTCAGGGCGCCGCGTTGACCCTGCTCAATCGGCGCGGCAACGCACACGACACCGCCAGCCTGATGATCGCCCTGCTGCGCGCATCAGGAATTCCGGCGCGTTATGCGAAGAGCGTCATCGAGATTCCGGTCGAGCGAGTGCAGAACTGGCTCGACGATGTAGAGACACCGCAGATGGCGCTGGACCTGTTGCAGAAGGGCGGTGTTCCGGCTGCAGGCGTACTCACGGCAGGGCGGCTGTCGGCGATCCGTTTCGAGCATGTCTGGGTCGAAGCCTGGATCGATTTCATCCCCTCGCGCGGCGCGGTCAATCGCGTTCCCGACCAGTGGGTGCCCCTCGACGCGGCCTACAAGCAGTTTGTCTACGAGGAAACGTCGAACTGGCGTGAGGAAAATCTGACCGACCGCCATGAGCTGATGCGCCAGTTTGTCGAAAACTTCGAAGTCGATGCCACCGGCGGTATCTCCGGGCTGGATTTCGATCAGGTGTTTGCGTCGATGCAAGTCATGGCGACCGATCTTGCCAATGACATCACTGTTGCTCATCCGCAGGCGACCGCCGCGTTCCTGTATCCGGCACGCCGCATCGTCGAAATCGACGACACGATCATTGCCGGCACGCTGCCGTTTCCGCTGCGTTCGCAAACGACTCTGCGTTTTTCCGAAATTCCCGCTGCGAGCCGTCACCTGCTCATTGTCGCGTTCTATGCAGACGAAACCGCGCTGCGCTTCGAGTCTCCATCGCGCGAAATTTCCCTTCCGTTGGCGCGTATCGGCGCCAAGCAACTCTGGGTGGACTATGTGCCGGCCACAGCCGCAGATGCCGCGGCGCTGGCGCTGTATGCACAGAGCAACGCGCAGAGCATGCCGATCGGGTCGATTCGCGTCATCGCCAAGCTGATGCTAGGCAACGACGTGCTGTTCGAAGACGGTACCAGCCGCATGGGTACGCAACATTTCTGGACGGCCAATCTCAGGGACGTGCACGGCAATCAGACAAGCACCGAAGCCTACAGGTTTGCCGCCGGCAGCACGATCGCCTTTGTACCCAATCATGCCGGCATGCCGGCCGAACGCCTGGAGCGAGAGCACGCCGGCGAATCCAGGCTGGCGCTGCTGGCAACCAAGGACGCACTCCATCTGGGCGCGCAAATATTCTGGACCCTGCACGACCATCTCGATGAACAGGCGGCGCTCGCGGCGGGTGGGCGGACATTGCGCATGCCTTCGATCGGCGCGTTCGCACAGCCACTGGAGGTGCGCTACTTCTTCGGTGTTCCGCGGACCGGTTATGTCACTGGCCGCGTCACCGACGTCAAGGCCTCGCGGATTGGCATGACCTTGCCGAACGAAACGCAATTCACCAACGTATCCCTGCAACTGGGTGCTGGCGGCTCGATGGCCGAAAGCGCATCGTGGTCGCTGCTGTTCGGCACCACCCACAGCGATTTGGGCATGTCGACCGCTACCTTGATTGCGCAGGCGATCGATGACGGTCAGCGGCTCTTCCAGATCGACTCGACCAATGCCGACGCCAGAATTCAACAACTGCAGCTGTCGCCAGACGCAGAGACGGAGATTCGTCAGGCCGCGCTGTCCGGTAAGGTCGTTGTAGCGCATGAGCGCGAAATCACCCGGCGTGGCTGGAGCGGTTCGGGCTATGTCATCTACGATCCGATCAGTGGCGCGCAGATCCAGCGTGTCGACGGCGGCTATGCTGGTGGCATCAACGTCGGCTGCGTTGTCTATGCGATCTCGCTAAAAATACTCTGCGATCGAAAGTTCTTTGCCGCTGCCAGTGCCTGGTTGATTCGGCTCGGGGCGCAAGTAGGTGCGCGCCTGCTGGGTTCGGCGGCGGTACTGGCATTCCTGGGCCCTGCAGGCGCCGCTGCGGGCATCGTGCTGGCGATAATTTCCGCGGTGCAGATCGCCATCGCAGTGGCTTATGCGGCGATGGAAGTCACGCGCTGGGTGCGCTCTATCGAATCGGGAATCGAAACGCTGACCAGAGAGGAAATGATCGAGCTGGGCATCAACGCGATCAACGACATCGCCTGCTCGTATTCGCCTCCCTGCGCGCCGGGTCTCAGCGCCAACAATCTGGGGTTTGGCAGTGGCAGCGGTAGCGGTAGCGACGCAGGTGGTGATGGTCCCGCTGACGACCGTGGCGCTGGTGGCCCAACGGTGGGCAATCCGGTCGCAGTAGGTTCGGGCGCCAAATGGCAGGTCGAACTCGACTATGAAGGCAACGGGCGCTTTCCGTTGCGCTTCGCGCGCAGCTATAACTCCGGCAAACCCAAGAACGACAGCTTCGTGGGCGCAAAATGGGAAGCAACGTATTTCCAGAGGTTGCGCCTGCCGCCGAACACCGACGGTTCGCTGTTCCCAGTCACGCAGCGCCCGGATGCGGTGATGATCTGGCGACCGGAAGGTGGTTGGCAGCAATTTGACTGGCGCGACAATACCTACGTCGGCGAAAGCAATATTCCTGGAAAAGTGGAACGCCTGATCAGCGCCGGTGCAACCATCGGTTGGACCTATACCAACACTCGCGACGAAGTCGAGCGATTCGATCCGCATGGCCGGCTGTTGTCGATCACTGATCGCGCAGGGCTGACGCATACGCTCGCCTACGACGCTTTTTTGCGTCCGATCAGCGTCACCGATGCCTATGGCCGCCGTTTGCGGTTCGTCTACAGCGACTTGACCGGCTATCTCGAAAGAGTCATCGACCCTCGTGATCGCGAAATCGTCTTCGAACACGCTCTTCAGGGCCAGCTGACCAAGGTCACTTATCCTGATAACAGCGAGCGCGAATACCACTATGAAGACCTCAGTCACCTGTTCGCATTGACCGGCATCACCGACGAGCGCGGCATTCGCACCTCGAGCTGGACCTACGATTCGCTCGGTCGCGTGAAGATTGCGCAGCGTGCCAACGGCGTCGAAACCTATTTCTTCGACTACAGCAAGGACGCCACTCACGTCACTGATCCGTTGGGCACTGTGCGCACTTACGAGTATGCCCGCATCTTCGATCGCCCCTATCTGCGCAAAGTAACCGAGCCCTGCGCATCGTGCGCGAATGGCAGCGCTGCCGAGACAACCTATGACAGTCGTGGCCTGATCGCCTCGAGTATCGACTTCAAACAGAACCGAACGACGTATCAGCGCGAAGCGCGTGGTCTGATCACCACGACCACCGAGGCCGTAGGCACACCGGTGCAACGGGTCACTACGCGCACCTGGGACACTGCACGACATCTGGTCACCCGCCTGGTAGAGCCAATCACCGGCGGCAATCGCACCACCGATTTCACTTACGACAGTGCCGGCAATCTAACGCGGCGTGCGGTGACGGCCAATGCGCAGACACGCGCATGGACATACACCTGGCAGAACGGATTGCTGACTAGCGAAGACGGCCCGCGCACCGATGTCGTCGATGTCACCAGTTTCACCTACGACAACCAGGGCAATCGAAGCACGATGACCGATCCGCTCGGGCATCTGACGCGCTATACGCGTTATGACGGCAATGGCCTGCTGCTGGAGATGGTGGACCCGAACGGCCTTGCTACCGAGTATGAATATGATGAGCGCGATCTCCTGATTCACACAGCGGTCGGTCCAGAAAACACTATTACGCCGGAGATCACTCGTTATCGCTATGACGGCACCGGCAACCTCACACGCATGACGCTGCCGGATGCGAGCTATCTCGAATATGCCTATGACGGCGCCAGCCGACTGACCGGCATGTCTGATGCGTTGGGGAATCGCATTACCTACACGTTGGACGGCAAGGGCAACCGCGTCGCGACGCAGACGTTTGGTGGCAACGTGTTGGCCAAGCGGGCCTCTGCCGTCTATGACGCGCTGGGAAGGATGAAAGAACTGCGCGGAGCCGACAACCAGATCACTGCCTACACGTTCGATGAGAACGGCAACGTGAAAACCGTTCTCGATCCGCTGCTGCATCTGGCCCAGTATGACCACGACGAACTGGACCGGCTGAAAATGACCACCGATCCGATGGGTGGCGAGATCGAGTTCAGCTATGACGCGCAGGACAACCTGCGCAGCGTCACCGATCCGCGCGAGGTCACCACTCGCTACGAATACACCGGCTTTGACGAGCTGAGAACGCAGACCAGCCCGGACAGCGGCGCTATCGGGTTTACCTACGACCTTGCGGGCAATCTGAGTACGCGTACCGACCCCCGCAATGTGCTTTCGACCTACGTTTACGACGTCAGCCAGCGCCTGCGGCAGATCAGTTATCCGGTATTCAACGGCCAGCCCGCTGAAACGCTTGGCTTCGACTACGACGATATCGCCGGCGGCAACGCCGGCAGGGGCCGGCTGACTGGCATCAGCGATGGATCGGGATCGACGACCTTCACCTACGACCTGCATGGTCGTGTCGTCGCGAAGCGGCAGACCGTCGGCAGCGGCAATGCCAGGACGTTGACCACCAGCTATCTACCCAACGGTCAGATCGAAGGTCATATGCTGCCGAGCGGCGCCGTGGTGCGTTACGCCTATCGCGCCGACGGACGAATCCTCAGCATTCGTGTCAACGGTGTCGAGATCGTCCGTGAGATCGACTTCCACGCCCTCGGTGCCCCCGAATCCTGGGATTACGGCAGCAGCGGCCGCTACCAGCGCACCATCGACCTCGACGGTCGAGTCACCAATCACACCGCCGGCGCTTCGATACGCACTCTGCACTTCGACCCTGCCAGTCGCATCGACAGCCAGACCGACAGTGCTGGCGGGCCCAATCAATGGGCGTTCGGCTATGACGACCTGGATCGTATGGCGTCGGCGAGCAACACCGGCACCCAGGGCTTGATCGCATCACTGAGCCTCGCCTGGAGCTACGACCCGACCGGCAATCGCACCAGCGAAATCCGCGGCAGCATTCCACCTGTCCCCTACGTCATCGATCCGCTCAGCAACAAACTCGGCAGCGTCAACGCTGTCACCCGTCAGTATGACGCTGCCGGCAACACCATCAACGACGGTGCTGGCCTGATCAGCGTCTACAACTCCAGAAACCGGCTCATCGAGAACACCAGAGCCGGCTTGACCACGCGCTACGCACACAACGCTTTCGGCGAACGCGTCTGCAAGGGCAGCACCGGCCCGAGTTGTGTCCAAAGCCCGGATCGCGCCGAATACGTCTACGACGACGATGGCCATCTGGTCGGCGATTACGCGCAGAACCTTGCCGACCATAACGAGTACTTGTGGCTCGACGACACGCCGATTGCGCTCCTCAAGCGTCGTGCCGGGTCCAGCGACGGCGGGCCCGTTGGCGGCGGCACGGCTACTGCGTGGACAGGAATGGTCGCGGGCGGTGTCGACGTCTACTTCATCCAGCCGGACCATTTGGACACCCCGCGCGTCATCGTCAATGCCACCAACCAGCCGGTCTGGCGTTGGGACAGCGCGCCGTTCGGGGACACTGCGGCCAACGCGAATCCCACCGCAGGATTGCCGAACTTCATTTTCAATCTGCGGTTCCCGGGGCAGCAGTACGATCAGCAGACGGGTACAAACTACAACTTCACGCGCGACTTCGAGGCGCAGACAGGTCGCTATGTTCAGAGTGATGCGATTGGCTTGCGCGGCATGCAGTTTTCGACGTTCAACTACGCCTACAACATGCCTGTCAATTTTATCGACAGGCTTGGCTTCGGGTCCTCGGTGCCGACGACAACGATTGGCTCTTGCACCATCTTTGGAAATCCGCAAAACCCAGGGGGAGCGAATGGTGCCAACCATGCAGCGCAATCGATGGCGCTCGCGCTTGCAGGGGCGGGAGCTGGAGCTTGCGAAATTCATTTGAACCGAACGCTGAACTCTTCAATGGGTTGTGGCGGCAGTGAGCGTCCCGACGTAGTGATCAAGTATCCGTGCGGCGATGTGGAGATTTGCGAAGTGTGCTCGCCCACGCAAAGCAAGGCCGGCCAGCGAGCGAAAGTGGGAGGCATGCGCAAGAAGTGCGGTTCGCCGAAAGGAAAAGATACGGTAATTTAGTATGCTCATCAGCAATCTAATCAGTCTTTACGGTGACATGCCGTCGTTGACTTCGGTGCCGGATTTTCTGGACTGGTTTTTTGCCGAAACCCAATCCTTTCCATTATTTGCGAGCGGACAGAATGATCGTTTTGGCAGTTATCGCAAGATCAAGTCGAAAATACCGGCGCTGAGGACCGTCACCATCAAGGCGTCGCGCAAGCCCTCCGAAGCGCTGGAGAACTGTGAATTCGAGCTGGCATTCGGCCGAGCCATGGACTCAGGTCCCTGCATGGTTTTGCAGTTCCCGATCGATGCGATTGCCGATTTGAAGGGCTTGGCGGCTCGGCTTCGGCATGTGTGCAGAATTATCGACTATGGGTTTCTGATGCATTCCCGCAACTCGGTCGACGATGGGTGGTATGCGCTGGGGATGGTGATGTTCAAGCGTTACGGCTTGCAGTCGTCCGAAGCCAATGATATCGGTCTGTGGGACGAAGAAGAACATCGCAAATTTTCTCGTTTCAGCGGTCGACTGCGCGATGTTTATCATTGGAATTATGTTGGGCCGTCATATCCGAACTTGATTCGATGCATCGTTGAGTGGAACGCGTCGAATGGCCAGCAATTGATAATCGATAATGTGGACGACATGTTCATTTTCGAGGTGCCTTCATTTGCGGCAAGGCAGGCATTGCGAGCGTATTTGAAAGCGGAGGGAGTTATGGTTTGCAAGCAGCCTTTCCCGGGCGATGGCCCGAGCCTGCAAAGCCGGGTTTAGCGATCCATTTTCTGCCGATAGATAGCCTGCAGAAGCAAAGTAAATACTACACTGACGCGAATGGCGCTTACTTAAGCTAGGGTCCTTGCCCCAAAGCCATTGCCTTTCAAATCAAGATTATCAAGGCGTTGAAATGCAAGTTGGGACTGTAGAACGCCTCATCGATTCGTTGATGCGCCATGACTGGCACATTGAGCAAGGCCCTGGCGCGGAGCCGCTCACGCCTGAGCTGTCGAATTTTCCGGCTGCTTTGATGTGGGCCGGCGTTGTGCGTTGCTGTGAGTCGCCGGATGGGAGTGTCTGGTTCTTAGGGTCGGATGACTATGCCGATCAAAGCGGAGAACGTTGGAATTTCCTGGAACAGGGCATCTCCAAACCTTCGGCCGAAGGTGACGGCAGTTGGCTGGGAGAAATCGACAGGTTCTGGAGAAGGCACATGCCCATCGCCTTGAGTACTCGGGGCGACTATGGATGCGTTGCTGTGACTGCCGACGGAAAGTTCGTTCTGGGATACGCGCCCGAACTGGAAAATCCCGAAGTTGTCGCTGAGTCATTTGAAGCTTTCGTCGAACTGATTGATAGCGAGTTGATGGCTGCCAAAGGCAAGCTGTACGTGTTCCTCGCCGGTTAGTCGCCGGCATCATCGCTGACGAAAAACCGTGACCCAGAAAAGGGGCTTCAGCACTTTCAGGCATTGTTGCGGATTGACGGAGGTAGGGCGCAATTCCATGCGCCGCACTGAAGTTTCCGCATGGCGTGATGGTACGGTAACCCGTGCGACGCGATGTACTTCGGTTGTTGCGCCCTACTTGCTTCAGGTGCCTGTGGACGGCACTGAAACCGTGTTTATCAGCACGAAAGGCAGCGGGTGGTTGCTGATCTTGAATTTGCCAGGAGACTGGATTCCAGATCGACAACCGGGGCGGTTGCATGGCGAGCACGCAACCGTTTCTTCTGCATTCCGGCGTTCGTCGGGTGAGTGGGCGATACGGTGCTACTTATCCGCAATCTTGTAAGCCGGCAGCTTCTTCTTCACCAGCCTGTTCTTGAGCTTCACGTAAACCGGCACGCCATCGGCACCAAACGGCGGAAAGGCCTCGCCCTGGATCAGCGGCTGCAGATAGCGCCGTGCCGCAGGTGTGATGCCGAAGCCATCGGCGCGGATGAAGTCCGCCGGCATTTTCTTTTCGTGGTTGGCGATATCGTTCAGTGCCGCCGGCTCAATAACCCAGCGATACGGCGACGAGGACTTGCGCTTGATCACCGGCATCACCGCATTGAGACCCTGCAGCGCATAGGCGACGGCGGCCTTGCCGACTTCATAGGCCTGCTCGGCGTCGGTCCTGGAGGCGATGTGTCGGGCTGAGCGCTGCAGATAGTCGGGCAGGGCCCAATGGTATTTGTGGCCGAGGTGGCGCTTGACCAGTTCCGCCAGCATCGGCGCAATACCGCCAAGCTGACTGTGACCGAAAGCGTCCTTGGTGCCGACTTCCGACAGAAACTTTCCATCGGCGTTCTTCACGCCTTCAGACACGACGACAGTGCACCAGCCGACTTTCTCGACGGTGGCCTTGACCTTGGCAAGGAACTTGGCCTCGTCGAACACGAGTTCGGGGAACAGGATGATATGCGGCGCGTCGGTTTCCTTACGCCCGGCAAGCCCCGCAGCAGCGGCCAGCCAGCCGGCATGGCGGCCCATCACTTCCATCACGAATACCTTGGTCGATGACTCATGCATCGAAGCCACGTCCAGACTCGCTTCCAGCACCGACACCGCGGTGTATTTCGCCGCTGATCCAAAACCCGGGCAACAGTCGGTGACCACGAGATCGTTATCCACAGTCTTGGGCACACCGATGCACTGCAACGGGTAACCGAGTTTGGCGGCGATCTGTGAGAGCTTGTTCGATGTATCCGCCGAATCGTTGCCGCCGTTGTAGAGAAACCAGCGGATGACGTGGGCGCGGAACACATCAATCAGACGCTGGTATTGCTCGCGATTGTCTTCCAGCGTTTTGAGCTTGTAGCGGCAGGAGCCAAACGCACCGCCCGGTGTATGTCTCAGTGCCTTGATATCGGCGACCGACTCAAGTCCGGTGTCGAACAGCTCTTCACGCAGTGCGCCGATGATGCCGTTCTTGGCGGCATAGACCTTGCCGATCTTCTTGCTCTTGCGCGCGGCCTCGATGACGCCGGCAGCGGAGGCATTGATGACGGCGGTGACACCGCCAGATTGTGCGTACAGCAAGTTGCCTGCGGACATGAAAGTGGTCTTCGATTGAGGGGAAGTAGAGCGATCAGGCTACCGCGGGCGTGCCGCGATTGACGTAGTGGTCGGACATCACCTTGGCCATTGCCGCGGTCAGTTTCTTGCCGGTAGGAATGTGCAGAAATTCGTTCGGCCCATGCGCGTTGGATTTGGGACCAAGCAAACCGGTGACCACAAACTGCGCCTCGGGGAATCGCTCCTGCAGCATGCCCATGAATGGAATCGTGCCGCCTTCGCCCATAGCCGCGGACTTGGGCCCGAAATAGGTTTTCGACGCTGTATCAATCGTGTCGGCGAGCCAGGGCTTGAGCGAGGGCGCGGCCCAGCCCATAGAGGATTTCTCGATTTCGAACTCGACCTTGGCGCCGTAGGGCGGATCTTTTTCCAGGATTTCCTTGAGCTTGCTCGACGCCAGCACCGGGTTCAACGTCGGCGGCAGGCGGATCGACAGCTTTACGCTGGTCTGTGGGCGCAGCACGTTGCCGGCGTTGCCGAGCTCGGGCAGGCCGTCGGCACCGGTCACCGAAAGCGTCGGGCGCCAGGTGCGATTGAGTACTAGCTCGGTGAGGTCGCTGTGCATGGGCCGCATGCCGGCCGGCCAGGGGAATTTGTCGTAGACATGCGTGCCCAATACATCGGCGGCCTGACGCGCCTGCACCCTGCGTTCGCTGGGGATGTCTACGTGCAGGACATCGGCGTGGATATGGCCGGTGGCGGAATCCTCCAGCCGGTCCAGCAGGTGGCGCAGCACGCGGAACGAACTCGGCACCACGCCACTGGCATCGCCCGAATGCACGCCTTCCTCCAGCACCTTGACCTTGAGCGTGCCGCCGGCAAGGCCGCGCAGCGACGTGGTCAACCAAAGTTGATCATAGTTGCCGCAGCCGGAATCCAGGCACACCACCAGCGACGGATTGCCGATGCGCGTGGCCAGATGGTTGATATAGAACGGCAGGTCATAGGAGCCAGATTCCTCGCAGCCTTCGATGATCACGACCACGCGCGAGTGATCAACGCCACGTTCTGCAAGCGCCATGACGGCAGTCAGCGAGGCGAACGTGGCATAACCGTCGTCGGCGCCGCCGCGGCCATACAGCTTGTCACCCGCCAGCACCGGCTTCCACGGCGACAGATCGGTCGCCCAGCCGATCATCTCGGGCTGCTTGTCCATATGCCCGTACATCAGGATGGTGTCATCACCCTTGCCGGGAATCTCGATGAACAGCAGGGGTGTGCGGCCTTCGAGCTGGATGCGTTCCACCTGCATGCCGGTGATCGGCTGTGCGCGCACCCAGTGCTCGATCAGATCCATGGCCTCGCGCATATAGCCGTGGTGTTCCCACTGCGCGTCGAACATCGGTGACTTGTTCGGAATCTTGATGTATTCGCACAGCTGAGGAATGATCTGGCGTTCCCACATTTCGTCGCAGAAAGCGTAGAGCTTGTCGGTGTTCATCGCTGTTCCTTTGTGCGGCGTCGAGGTGCCGCTGCCGCCGTTGACAAATCCGATGCCGTCGCGAGTTACCCGATCTCTGGCAGCCCTGGCGAAAGCGAGCAGCGAGTGTAGCAAGGGAGCGTTTCAAGCTGTCAGGTGGATCGGTCGAAATTCCCGCCGTGGTAGCCGGCATGGGATTTTTCCTAGCCAAATGCAGGCCAAGTTCCGTGACGAGTACCGGATTTCCTCCGAAGCCCGGAGATGGGGGGCTGCGTAGAGTGTGCAGCGTGCGGCGAGGACATCGCCGACACCCCAAACCACCTACTTCTACCCAACCTACTGAGGAGCACTACCATGAACTTCTTCAAAGCCCTGATGATGAGCGTCCTGTTTGCTTTCGCCTCCGTCGCCGCTGCAGCCGGCCCGGTCAACATCAACACCGCCAGCGTCGAACAGCTCACCGAGCTCAACGGCATCGGGGAAGCCAAGGCCAAGGCGATTATCGCCTACCGCGACGAACACGGCGCCTTCAAGAGCATCGATCAACTCGCCAACGTCAAGGGCATCGGCCTGAAGACTGTTGAAAAGAACCGCGACATGATCACGCTGAACGGTACCAAGTCGGAACCGGCTGCCAAGTCCTGATCTCCGATTCTCCCAACGAAGCCCGAGGTGCGGTACGGCCCCGGGCTTCGTCTTTTGTGCACAAAATGTAGGAGCGGCGTGAGCCGCGAAGCTCTTGCTATGACTATTGACAGCGGCACG
>JANMUE010000273.1:0-27632 GCA_031391205.1 Lysobacterales bacterium
TGCTTTGGCCTTGATACCAACATCAAGAGCGAGAGCAGCGGAGCAAGCCCCGCTCTACGAGCCAAAGGGGCGACCCTGTCGCCCCTTCTTCGTTTCGGTTAATCGGCTTTGGCAACCGCGGCTGCCGGCTCTGCATCAATACGCTGATAGACGATGCGCTGAGTGCCGCCGTCGCAGGATCCCACTACCTTGCCTTCAGCACTGACATCGGCAGAAACGATGTCCAACGTGTATTGCGTCACACCCTTGGCATCGATCTTGGCGGCGATTTCCTGCTTCAGTTCGGAACAGTCCTTGCGCGCGGCCTGGGCGGGAATCGAGGCCATCACCAGCAGCGCGAGGATCAGCAACATCAGAGTACGTTTCACGAGGACCTCGGAGAGAATTCATTGACCGGGCGATTCCGGCAGCTGCAATCTGCGCTCCATTGGCGTCGCGCATGTGACCTGACGCGGCCCGATTGCGGGCAGCGTCGGTCGATGATCTGACGTAGAATTCGCAATCGCCGCGGAAATCAATCGGATGCCGCGGCCGCCAGATACTCGGCAATCCCTTCCGGTCGCGTAATCGGCGTCGAGCAGGTACGCGCCGTGCACACGAAAGCCGCCGCGCGCTTGAGGTTGGGATAGCGCACATCGTCATTCATCAACACGCCTTCCGCCTCGTCCCACCATTCGATACGGCGGAATCCGCCGGGCACTTTCAGCGCTGCCAAAAACAGCGCGTTGGCACTGGCGTCCAACTTCGCGCCGCGTATCGTCAAATGCAAAGGCTCGGCGGCGATCTCGGCATCCAGCAACAGAATGCCGGACTCGGTATAGCGCGACAGTGCCACCGCATCGGCCGCCAACCAGCGCATCCCATGATGCGCGCCGTCACGATGCCGGGCGCTGCCGGTGTATCGCGAAAGCACATTGAGAAACCGCGTCGTCGCCATCACCTCGTCGAGATTGGAGCTGGCGCCGATCGGTGAATCCGTCGCCACCGCGCTGTCGAAGCCGCGCGATGATTGAAATTTTTGCACAATGAACTCGCCGGTATGCGCGGCTTGGCGCAACCAGCGGCGCTCCGCAGTGGCGCGATACAGCGCCAGCAGGCCGCGCGCCATGGCCACGGAATCGGCTAGAAACGGCCCGCCCTCGTCGCGTTCACCATGGCGAAATCCCCCGCCGGGCAATGCGCGCGTCGCCAGCATCAACTCGGCGGACTGAACCGCGCGCTGCAACAACTGATCGTCGAGGGTAGCTTCATACAACGCCACCAGAGCGTCGATCATCAGGCCATTTTCATAGGCATAGACACTGCGATCGATGCGCGGCATGCCCTTGCTGCGACGCCCGGCATCGTCGAGCGCAAAATAATCCGCGCTGTGCTCGCCGGGCAGCAGATCGGCGTCCTGGCTGACCCCGTACGCCCCTTTCTCATCGCGCAAAAACCCGCGCATATAGCCTTCAATGGCGCCGGCACGTGCGCAGAACGCGGACTCGGCAAGCTGAGCACAGGCGCGCGCATAAACACGTAGATACTCGGCCTGAAGACGCGTCAGCTTCTCGAAATGCGGATGTTCCCAATCGCCGCCGGTAGAGTATTGGTAGACCCCGCCCCAGACCGGATCGATCAACTGTGCGGCCTGAGTCAGCGTATTGCGCACGCGCGCGGTTTCGCCGTCATCGCCTGCTGCGGCAAGATGCAGCGCGTATTCGACCTGATCTCGATCAAGGTATTTCATCTGTGACTTCAGCCCGCCCAAGCGCGGGTCATACGTCGAGCGATGTCGCTGCGCCAACCGCGTTCGCGTTGACTCGACGAGTTCGGCACTCTGCGCGGGAACGACTTCAGCAGCGGCTTGCAACGACTCGGCCGAAACACCATCGCGTATGTCGCGTAACAACTCGGCAAATTCAGCCTTCGGTACAAAACCCTGGCGCTTGGCGAGTTCGCTGCCATCAGCCGCAAAGATGATCGTCGCCGGCCAACCGTAGTCGCGATAGCGATTCGCGAGGTCCGGGCGAAGATCCTGATCGATGCGCAGCGCGATGAAGTGATCCTTGATCAACTTGCGCACTTCGGGATCGGCATAGGTTTCCTGGTCCATCACATGGCACCAATGGCACCACACCGCCTCCAGATACAGGATCAGCGGACGCTTCTTTACTGCTGCTTCCGCAAAAGCGGCACGATCGGAACGCATCCAGGTCAGCGCCGCGTCGGACTTGGCGTACACGCCAGCAGCCAGACAGCACAGAAGCAAAGCGGCAAGCAGACGATTCATAACCATCCCGATCGAGTCATTCACCGCGATTCTCCATACGGGAAATCGGCGACCGGTGAATAAGTCGTGAGCCGTGAATTCACATCAGTGCACGCTATCCCAATGCTGCGGGGGTTTTGCGATCGACGATCATATAGTGCTTTTCCATCGCTTCGATCACCTCGAACACGCCGCTGAATCGCGCCGGGATTACCAGCGATCCGCCGGCAGCGCACTCCACCACCTCGCCATCATCGGCGTGCAGGCGGCAACGCCCTTTGGTGACGAAAAAGAACTCGTCCTCGCATTCGCCCATCAGGATGCGCCAGGACCCAGGCTCGCAGGCCCATACACCTGAAAACACCTCGCCGCTGTCATTGGTGTAATGATTCCAGGTCGTGCGCTGTGGATTGCCCGATATCGATCGCTCAGGCCTCGGATAGTCGAATTCCGGCTCTGTCCGCTGAGTCTTGAACAATACGATGCTTGCCATTGGAGGCCCTCGAAAACTGACCTGCCAAGCATATCAATAGTGTCACTTCCTCAAACGCCAAGCGTTGACCACAGTTGAATTACACTGGCTTCATGGACGACACCGACGACAGTGATCGACGCCACGAGTTGACCCAGCTCATCCGCGCCTGGCAGGAGGGCGATCTTGGCGCGCGCGAGATGTTCGTGGCTGCGGTCTACGCTCGCGTGCGGGCGATCGCGGCGCAGTCTATCCGTCATCAGAACGGGGCGACGCTGACTCCGACCGAGCTGGCGCACGAATCGCTGATCCGCCTGCTCGATGCCAATGCCGATTGGGCGGACCGCAGGCATTTTTTCCATGTGATCGCACAGGCCACGCGTCAGGTACTGGTCGATCATGCGCGGCGAAGGCTGGCTGAAAAGCGTGGATCAGGAGCGGATATCACCAGCCTGGACAATATCGACTCGTTGCTACCCGGAAATGCCGATGTACAACTCATCCGTGTCAACGATGCACTCGAGTCGCTGGCCGCATCGGATGTTCGTCGCGCCCAGATTATAGAGATGACCTACTTCGGCGGTTTTTCCCGCGAGGAGATCGCCTTGGCGCAGGACATATCAGTGGGCACCGTAGACCGCGATCTGCGTTTCGCACGTGCGTGGCTGAAGGACGAGCTGAGCGCGTGATCGCATGAAAGATGTGCGAGATCGGCAACTGCGATGCCAGGATGCAGGGTCATTATGCGTAATTGAGCATTATGTCCTGATCCCGACGCGGGTGCAGCAGCAGCCTGATGAGCAACCAACTTCCCGACCAAGTTGCGGAACTGTTCGAAAACCTCGTCGATCTGGATGATGTGGATCGCGAGTCTGTGCTCGCCGGGCTGGCGCCACCATTGTGTGCGCACCTGCGTAATCTGCTGGTCGCGGATCGTGATCCACACGACCCGCTGCCCGCCATGATCGGCGACGCGCTGCATCAGGATGACGGCTCGCCGGGACAGCGCCTTGGCGTATGGCGCATCGTGCGCGAACTTGGCGCTGGCGGTATGGGGACAGTGTTGCTTGCTGAGCGCGCCGACGGTCAATACACGCAGCAGGCCGCCATCAAATTGATTCGCGGTTTTTCAACCGAAGATGGTCGCCGACGCCTGCGCATGGAACGCCAGATCCTGGCCGAACTGGATCATCCCAATATCGCGCGACTGCTGGATGGCGGCGAAACAGCGGATGGGCAGCCCTACGTCGCGATGGAATACGTGGACGGCGTGGAGCTGCTGGACTACCTAGCAATCCATCAACTGGCCTTGCTGCAACGCCTGGATCTGTTCGATCGCATCGCCGACGCCGTGCAGCACGCGCACGAGCGGCTGGTGATCCACCGAGATCTGAAGCCCGACAACGTATTGGTGCGCAGCGACGGTGAACCCAAGCTCCTGGACTTTGGCGTGGCGAAACTGATCGATGTGAGCGTCGACAGCGCGGCCCGGCATACCTCGACGCGGGTATGGACGCCGGGCTATGCGAGCCCGGAACAGAAGCTGGGCAAGGCGGTCACTACCACCACCGACGTCTACAGTCTGGGGGTCATGCTGAGTGAGATGCTTACCGGCGCCCGTGCAGCTGCTGGATCGGTTGCTGCACAAACATCTGCCGAGCCAACGCATGGCCGAGCAGCGCCACCCAGGCCAGTCGCTATCTCCTTGAACGCAGAGTTGCGCGGCATCATGGAGATGGCCAGTGCCGAACAGCCGTCGCAGCGTTACCCGTCGGTAGAAGCACTGCGCGAGGATCTGCGGCGCTACCGCGAAGGTCGTCCATTGCGCGCGGCGCGAGACAGCAGCTGGTATCGAATGCGCAAGTTTTTGCGCCGCCATCGCACCGCAGCAGCGGCAGTGACGTTGGCAATCGGGATTCTTGCGCTGTTCGTGTGGCGACTGGATAGCGAACGCGATCGTGCACTCGCGGCCGAAGCTGAGGCCAAATCACATGCTGCCGCCGCTGCGCGTTCCGCTGCCACCACGCGGCACACACTCGACTATGTCATCGGCATCTTCAATGCCGCCGATCCGGAAAACACCCATGGCCGCACCATCACCCCGCGTATGCTGGTCGACGCGGCGGCCACGCAACTGCAGTCCCGGCTGGGCGATGAACCCGAGGCCAGACGCGGGATGCAGATGGTACTCGGACAGTTCTACAACGCACTAGGCG
Source organism: Lysobacterales bacterium (assembly GCA_031391205.1). Classification (GTDB taxonomy): domain Bacteria; phylum Pseudomonadota; class Gammaproteobacteria; order Xanthomonadales; family Ahniellaceae; genus 0-14-3-00-62-12. The sequence continues at coordinate 4,940 of JANMUE010000273.1, forward strand.
AACCAGCGCAGGCCATTGCCCTGCTGGAACCCGCGCTCGCCAATGCACCAGTCGCTACGCGTGAAGATGCGTTGCAGCTCGCCGACGCTTTCGATGAACTAGGCCGCGCGCTGATCGCGGTTTCAGAAAGTGACCGGGCCAGTGCCGCCGAGTTGCGCTCAGCCGAATTGCGCGAAAACTGGGCTGCCGACGATCCGATCGAGATGATCAAGGCGACCTTCCTGCGCGCCCACGCAGCTTTTATTGCCGGCGATTACAGCACTGCACGCGCAGGATTCGAGACGGCTCTGATCAAGGTACGGGCAGCGCCGACCATTGCGCCTGACTACGTCGACCAGATACTCGTGTTCCTGTCTCACACTTATGCGCTTGCGGGCGATTTTCCGGCTGCAGACCGCATGTCCTCCGAATTGCTCACGCGTGCCGAACTGAATTTTCCCGAGCTGCATTGGGCGCGCATTCGTGCGGTCAAGCTGCGCGCCAAACTACCGACCAACATCGCGCGCTACGACGAGGCCGAAATACTCCTGCGCAGGGCAATCGAGAACCAGGAACGACTCATCGGTCCAGGCGGGGCAATGCTCGCGAATCTCATCAATGATATGGGCGTAAGCATGAACGCAGCCGGCCGCTTTCGCGAAGCGTCCGAGTTGCTGTCGCGGTCGCTGGCACTTTTCTTCAAAGCATCAGGACCCGGTGCCGAAGCTGATGGGCAAGTGTTGCTGAACCTCGGCTCAGTGCAGGAAAGTTCGTGCCACTAGGTTGCGAGCGTGGCCACGATGCAGCGTGCGATCAAGCTGCTGCGCCGCCAGAAAGCAGCCGATAGTGCTGATTTACTCAAAGCCGATGCAAACTACGCGCGTACGCTTGCCCTGGCGGGGCGCATCGACGAAGCGCGCAAGCTGATGCAATCCGTCATCGCCGCACGTAAAGCTGCGGGCGAGGACAGCGAGTTCCAATGGGCCCGCCTGGCGCTGCAATTGAACCTGCAACCGCCGAAGCCATAGCGGACTCACCCGAACCTGGAACAACGCCCGCCTTCGCGGGCGTTTTAGTTTTTGGCGCGAACTTGCGTATAGGGCAGTGAGATCGTTGTCAGGCGCATACACGCCGCCGGCGCTTCTCTGTGCGCAGCCGCAAGACTTGCGAGAAATTTGGAACGGCAGCGCCATGAAAAATGAGTCGATGACTCGAGCAACTCAAATGGCAGCAATCAACCAGTTCATCAAGGAGAGAGAAATGACCACAGCATTTGTATTAAGTGGAGGTGGCGCCAGGGGCGATTTCCAATTGGGTGCGCTTACCGCCCTCGAGGAAATGGGAATCGTTCCAGACATTATCTGTTCCACGTCGGTAGGTTCCCTCAATGCACTCATGCTCACCCAGGGCGCGGGAGGGCTGGACAGCCTTCGCCGTATCTGGATGGGATTGCGGCGCAACGACCACATGTGGCGGTTCGAAGACTGGTGGCAGGAAATCCATCCAAGCATCCGAGAACTTGTCGTCGCCACGATTAACGGCGACAAATCAGCTGCGTCGACCGACTTCTGGTCAGTTCGCTCCTCGCTTCTGTTCGGAGGCGGCCTGGGGGCAATTGCACTCGGACCCATCGGATTCATCACGGGGGCGTTGGCCGGTGCAGCAACCTCGGGTGCCATACAGAACATATCCGCCGATGCCATCAAAGACGTCTTGCATGTGCTGGGATCTAGGGCACAAGCTGTGCTGAACCTCGAGCCCGTGCGCGCGCTAATGGCGACCCACTTCGATCGGCAACGCTTCGATGCATGGGTGCAATCGGGCAAGAAACTTCGCATGGCGATGGTAGGTCTCGGCTCTGGCGAACTCGCCTTTGTGACCGAGCGGGGCGACCTAGTGCCACGCTTCGCAGACGCGCCCCTCGCCACCGGGATCGACATACTCGACGGCGCCATGGCGTCTTCTGCAATTGCCGCGGTATTTCCGCCGGTTCTGTTTGCGGGAGATGCATGGGTCGATGGTGGGCACCGCGAAAACATCCCGCTACGCGCCGCGCTCGACGCGGGAGCCACGCGAATTTTCGTCATATGCGCAAGCCCGGTCGATCCGAGGAGTTCCATCAATCGGACACATGAAGGGATCAACGATTCTCCAAAGAATTTCGCGCGAGAGCGGATTCTCGGAATTGCCGAGCGAGCCCTCCTCGAAGTGCACCTCGACGAGTTGGCGGCCGGAGATCTTTTCCCGGTGCTGTCAAGCACCGATGTTCCGATAACTGTGATCGCCCCACGCTTTCCGACACACGACATCGTAACGATCGACGCGGAATTCGTGCGGGCCAACTATCACTATGGATACCGGCAGGCGCATGACGCCATGGGAGCTCCGCAGGCCAACCAGCGCGATGCCTCAGACACCATTGCCCTCAACGAGGGTCGGATAACCCGGTTCCGACGCCAAGTCTGGCATCAGTCGAACGCTCCATGGAACAGCCAGCTTCCCGTGCTGCGGCAACAGAACGCTCAGTTGAGGGCTGCTCGGGAGGCAGCTCAGCTACGCACCTCGGGACCAATCACGCACGAGGCATTCGCCTGCGGACATGACCTTGTGCCCGGAGATCGCATGCTTCCCGGACAGGCGGTCGCCTCACCAGATGGGCGTTTCCGTCTGATTTATCAAACGGACGGAAACCTGGTGTTGTATCGCAACGACGCCGGCCAGAATGTCCCGCTTTGGGCCACTGGTACCGATGGCCGGGCGCTGGGAGTGGTGGTGATGCAGCGCGATGGCAATCTTGTCATGTACGACGAAGACAACAACGTGCTGTGGGCAAGTGGAACCAATGGGGCCGAGGACGCGCGCCTACGCGTACAGAGTGACGGCAATGTCGTCCTGCATATTGGCGATCGTCAGATTTGGGAGACGCGCACAGGTCAGGTTATCGTCGGCCCCAGACCTGGACCTCGTCCCGTGGTGCGTAGTTTCACAATGGTAAATGCGTCGCCGACGACCATTCGCGTTCGCTACTTCAAGCTCGATGGCCCGATGCTCCTCGCTCTTCCGGGCGGCGAATTCACACTCGTTCCCAGTGCAACCGTAGATTGGACCTTTCCGGCGGACGTCAACGCCGCAAGAGTGCTGGTCAACGAACGCCACGAGTTGCGCGCCGATCCGGGACAAATCGTAAGGTTCGCAACGGACGATCGACTGGCGGTTGCCAATGACACTACCAGAAGGATCGACGTCGCCGTTTTCAACGATCAGGACATCCTCAGAGTGGTGGCGCTGCCAAATGGAAATTTCCGGATCGAGCCCGGTGCAACGTCGTTCTGGGAATTCCCCGCAGATATTGAGCGGGCCGACATCCTGGTCAACGGAAGGCTTTTCGAGACGGTACGACGCGGCGCGCAAATCAGATTCGCGCAGGAACGCCGTGTGTTCGTCACAAACGAAACCGGTTCTGCTATCAGCGCGAAATTCTTCCGCCTGGACGATTCTTGGCGCTGGGCGACGCTACACGGCGGCGACTTAAGGGTGCAAACGGGCGGAACGATCGAGTTCGAGATCCCCATTGAACTGAGCGGCGTCCAAGTGCTCATTCAAGGAACGCGCGTCAACGCGGAGCCTGGGAACAGGCTGTCATTCATCGGAAATGGCCAAGTCGTCCTGCGCTGAGACGGATTGTCGAAAGCAGCACGTCGCCGAGATTTTCGCCGAATTTGAAACGTAAGGATCGGCGGTATCATCGTCAAGAAGTAATGGAACCGACCGCAGATCGGTTTCTGATCCATCGCCCCTGCGCTGATCGCAGGGGCGATGACTGACCTTCTCGGGTCGGGGCCGCTGAGATCAGAACGCCGCTATCCAGCCCGCTGAGAAACAATGCCACTCACCCTCTTCGCGGCGCCAGTCACTCTCGATATTCAACACTTGCCCGGTCTCCGGCATCCAGGTGCCGCCGGTGGCAAGCACGCGCAACTTGATGATCGCGCGATCGCCTTGAACGACGATTTCCGGGTCGCCCGGCACTACACCGATATGCTCGTGGCGCAGTTTCAATCCGACCAGTGTAGTGCGCACTTGAGGCGTATCGAAGCCGCCCCCCTGGCCCGAGAAATCCTTGCTCAGATGTTCAAGAAAATCGCCGGGCTCACCTGCTTCGACCGCCTGCTCCATCTCGGCGATGATGCGGATGAGCGCCGCCTCGTCGGGCTCTTCGGCACAGCCGGCGCAGCCGAGCACGAGCAGCAGAAAAAACGGCCGCACCCAGCGATTCCATCTGCTTGCAGAATTGATTGTCATAGCATCGCCACCTGAATTTCCGATTCATGCATCACCCGCCGCTGCCGATTGCAGCCGGATTGCGCCCGATCACGTTCGAAGTTTGCCCGAAAAAGCGCCGCCGAGTGTGGCTTAGACTTGCAGTTCTGTGATCAGTTCCAATTCTTCCGAGTCACCGATGCTGCGCGCCGCGTTATTGATGACGCTGAGCGCGATGCTGTTCGGTTGCATGGCGGTGACCATCAGGCTCGCTTCGAGTCAGCTGCATCCGTTCGAGATCGCGTTCTTCCGCAATCTGTTTGGTCTGCTTTTCGCGTTGCCCATTGTGCTGCGCCATGGTCGCTCGATCCTGTACACGCAGAAGCTCTCGCTGTATTTCCTGCGCTGCCTGATCGGCATCGTGTCGATGCTGGCGGGATTCTGGGCATTGGTGAATCTGCCGCTGGCGCAGGCGGTAGCAATTTCGTACTCGACCCCGCTGTTCGTCACCATCGGCGCTGTGCTGGTGCTGGGTGAAGTGGTGCGCGCACGGCGCTGGTCCGCGGTGATGATCGGCTTTATCGGCGTGCTGGTCGTCGTGCAGCCTGGTGCTGATTCGTTTTCTCTGGGCACGCTGATCGCGTTGCTCGCAGCAGCACTCAGTGCTTCAGTCGCGATCAGCATCAAGTTCCTGACGCGCACCGAAAAGCCCGACACGATTGTGCTGTACACCACGCTGATCTGGGTGCCGATGAGTCTGCTGCCTGCGCTATGGGTGTGGGAAACGCCGATCGGCATCACCTGGCTGTGGATCATCGCCGCCGGCATGTTCGGCACCATGGCACATATGCTGTGGACGCGGGCGCTGAATCTCGGCGATGCCTCGGCGATCACGCCGATCAGCTTCGTGCAATTGCCCTTCGTCGCGGTCGCCGCCTATTTTCTGTTCGACGAGGCGATGACGCGCTGGACCGTGATCGGCTCGGCCATCATCTTCGCCGCCAACATCTACATCGCGCGCCGCGAAATCGCGCTGGCGCGGCGTGCCACCACCGATCCTGAAATCGCTGCTTCGTGAAATCGTGAGACGTAGCTTCGTAGGGTGGGTGGAGCGCAGCGCAACCCACCATCGCAGAGTATTCGAGAATGGTGGGTTGCACCCACCCTACATTCCTCGCGTGACGTACTTCCGCGCTACATAGTCTTCGATGATGCCGATGAAGTCCTGCGCGATGTTGTCGCCGCGCAGCGTCACGGTCTTGGCGCCATCGACGAATACTGGCGCCACTGGCGCTTCCCCGGTACCCGGCAATGAGATACCGATGTTGGCGAATTTGCTCTCACCGGGGCCGTTGACGATGCAGCCCATCACCGCCAGTGTGAGATTTTCTACGCCGTCATGACGCAGCCGCCACTCCGGCATACGCTCACGCACATGGTTCTGCACCGACTGCGCCAGTTCCTGGAAAAACGTGCTGGTGGTGCGGCCACAGCCGGGGCAGGCAGTGACCATGGGCGTGAACGCGCGCAGGCCCATGGTCTGCAGCATTTCCTGCGCGACGATCACCTCACGCGTGCGCGATTCGCCGGGCTCGGGCGTCAACGAAATACGGATGGTGTCGCCTATACCTTCCTGCAGCAGCACCGAAAGCGCCGCTGTCGATGCCACGATGCCTTTGCTGCCGATGCCGGCCTCGGTCAGGCCCAGGTGCAACGCATAGTCGCAGCGCGCAGCCAGCGCGCGGTACACCGAAATCAGATCCTGCACGCCGCTGACCTTGCAAGACAGAATAATGTGATCGCGACCCAGCCCGATTTCCTCGGCACGCTGTGCCGAATCGATGGCCGAACGGATCAGCGCCTCGCGCATCACCGTGGTCGCGTCCCAGGGTTCGGCGCGCGCATGATTCTCGTCCATCATCTGCGCCAGCACGCTCTGATCCAGGCTGCCCCAGTTGACGCCGATGCGCACCGGCTTGTCGTAGCGGATCGCCATTTCGACGATAGACGAAAACTGCGTATCGCGCTTGCGGCCGAAGCCGACGTTACCGGGATTGATGCGGTATTTGGCCAGCGCTTCGGCGCAGGCTGGTTCTTTTTCCAGCAGCTGATGGCCGTTGTAATGAAAGTCTCCGACCAGGGGCACGGTGACATTCATCTGCATCAGCTTGTCGACGATGCGCGGCACCGCCGCCGCCGATTCCGCATTGTTGACTGTGATGCGCACCAGTTCCGAGCCGGCACGCCACAGCTCGGCCACCTGTTTGACGGTGGCGTTCACATCGGCGGTATCGGTATTGGTCATCGACTGCACGACGACGGGCGCATCGCCACCGACTTCCACTTTGCGCACGCGCACAGCGACGGAGCGGCGGCGCCGCAGGGGTTGCAAACAGGCAATTTCGGTCATGCGGCTTCTGCGGAGGCGTCTTCGGTATAGGTCGGTTTGGGAACCAGACGAATATACGCTCCCGTGTTCTCAATTACATCCACTTCGCTGAGCACACGGACGGAAGCATCACGGGAATCGCTCCATTGCTCGGGACCGCGCGACACTTCGATCTGCGCCATGCCGCGATCTACCATGCTCGGAGTGAGGATGCTGAGCTGCGACTGACTGCCATTGCGCATGGGCTGCAACTCGATGGCGCGAACCGGCGCACGGAAATGCCCACCGGTATCCGCCGCACGCACCGCAGCCGCATAGGCTTCGCGCGCCAGCAGTTCAATACCGGCCTGCACGCGGCCGTCACCGGTAAATCGCAACCAGCGGATCACACCGATCATCCATTCACGTTCGTCGTCCTGGTCGTCGCCGACCGCCGCCAAACCCACCAGTTCGCCAATGCGTGCCTTGGCACCGCTTTCAATACCCCACTCCAAGCGGTAACCGCCCAGCCCCTGGTCCAGCACCTTGGAGCGCAGCGCCGTGGGTTTGGCCGAATCCCCCAGCGCATTCATCCAAGAAGCGCTCTTGTCGCGCTCAGTCATGCTGATGCCGGGCCCACGTATCTCGCGCACGAATTTTTCGAAATCGGTGCCGCCAGCCAGGTGATAGTGAATGCCATGCAGGCCGATCAGGGTATCCAGGTAATGCCCGGCGGTGAGCCGCGCATGCGAGCGATCCGGCGCCGGCCGCCAGCTTGCGCACAGCCTCTGCACGAAATCCTGCGAGACACTGACTGCATTACCGCCCTTGAGCCGGAAGCTGATACTGCCCTGAGTGCTGCCGGCCAAAGCCAGGTCGCGACAGATCGAGCGGTGAATGTCATTGGTGTCGAACTTCAGCGTTGGCGGCGTGCCGGCATCGCGTTCCTCGGGCACGTAGCCCGGACCCAGGTCCTGCTCCATCGACAGACCGATATCGGCGGCACCGGATTCATTGCCCATGCGAAACAGCGGCGCCCAGATCCGCGTCAGTTCGAAACCGTCGACCATTTCTTTCTGCGACAGCCGGTAGGGATTGCTCAAGGCCATCAACACGACGTGGGCATAGGACTCCCTGACGCTGAAAGCCAGCTTACCCTGTACCGGATCGTCGATCGATTTGTCGTGCACACCCACGGATTCGGCGAAACGATAGAGATCATGCAGGTGCTGCCAGACGCCGGCCTGCGGCGCCGCGTACAGCAGATAACCGCGCAGCAATTGCTCGCTGTGATGATTGATCGCGCGTTGCAACGCAGTGGCGACCTGCTTGCCCTTCAGGAAAGGAATCTTGCCGTCCGGCAGGCAGATCTCGAACGCCGCCATACGGAAGCCCAGCGCCATGGCCTCATGAAAATCGCGCGACTGCAGGCCCAGTTGCTGCTTCGACTGCGGCAGCGGAAACGACGACCCGACCACTTGCCGGTCCGCCTGCGCCACCATCTGCGCAATCGGCGACCGCAGCAGCTCAAGCCCGGCAAGACGCTGCATGCCGTCCATCTTCACCGCATTCATGTCACGCAGGGTCTGCAGCAGCGAACGAGCGGCAGCCAGACCATTGGCCAGCGGCAGCGCATTGACCCAATCGTTCAGACCCTTGGGGTCGGCATGCAGCGAACCGCGCACCGGAGTCTGGCGATCAGGAAAATTTTCCGCTAGCCGTTTGAACAGCGAACTCATGCCATGTCCCGGTGCCACGTGTGTATCTAGTGTAGAGCCGCAGGTGTCGAATCCGAGCTGCAAGATCGTGAAAAAAGATGCGCGTTCAGCGACTTGCGTCGCATTCCTGAGCATTGCCCGGAAACCGCTCGGGTAGTCGACAAGTGCGCGATCAAAGCTATCATCCTGAAATCAAGTCGGAGTTGACCCGGTGGCCGAGCGCTTCAAGATTGCAGTTGTGGGTTCGGGCCCTGGCGGCAAGAGCGCCGCGGCACACGCCGCCGAACTTGGCGTCGCGCACGTACTGTTCGAGGCCGAAGCGCATCTCTCCAACACTATTTATCGTTATCAGAAGGGCAAACATGTCATGGACGAGCCCGGCATCCTGCCGCTGCGCTCGCCACTGGCGTTCAAGGCGGGTAGCCGCGAGGTCATCCTCGACGCCTGGAATCAGGGCACGCAGAAGCTGGGCGTGAACGTGAAGTTCCGCCATGAAGTGTCGAAAATTCAAAAACTTGACGGCTATTTCTCGATTACCTGCAGCAATGGCAGCCAGTTCGAGGCCGAACAGGTCGTGCTCGGCATCGGTCTGCAGGGCAATCTGCGCAAGGTCGGTGTACCGGGCGAGGACCTGCCCTTCGTGCAGTACCAGCTCGACGATCCCGATGCCTACGTTGGCGAAACTATTGTTGTCATTGGCGCCGGCGATGCGGCGATCGAAAATGCCATCGCACTGGCCAAACAGAACCAGGTCATCGTCATCAATCGCCGCGATGAATTCGCCCGCGCCAAAGAAGGCAATCTGCGCGGCATCCTCAAGGCCATCGAAGACGGCAGCATCGAGTGCTACTACAACACCGGGCCAGAGTTGATCGAAGCCCTGTCGGTGGGACGCAAGCGCGGCCGCATCACCTTGCAGACACCCAGTGGCCGCGCGCAGATCGTGATCGATCGCATCATCGCCCGGCTCGGCGCCACCGCGCCCCGCGGTTTTGTCGAAGCCTGTGGCGTCGTGTTCCCGAACAAGGATCCGGCTGCCGTGCCGGCGATTTCGCCACGTTACGAATCCAATGTGCCAGGCCTGTATATCGTCGGCGCCCTCGCCGGTTATCCGTTGATCAAGCAGGCGATGAATCAGGGTTACGAGGTCGTTGAATACATTCTCGGCCGCAACGTCGAACCTGCCGACGAGCCGCTGCTGCGCGACAAGTTCAAAAAGATGCCGGGCTTTCGCAGCGTCAACGAAGCCATCACCTTGGTGCAGAAGAACGTGCCGCTGCTGGCGCAGATCACGCCGCTGCAGCTACGCGAATTCCTGCTCGATTCAGAAATTCTGTCGCCGCGCCCCGGCGACACCGTGTTCGAGCGCAACGACTACACCAACACGTTCTTCTCCATCGTTGCCGGTGAGGTGCAGGTCATCGTCGATGTCGAGACCAACCAACGCATCACGCTGCGACAGGGCGAATTCTTCGGCGAAATGGGCCTGATCTCCGGCCGCCGCCGCAGTGCCACGGTGATCGCCGGCAATGGCGCGGTGCTGATCGAAACCCCGCGCCGCTCGATGAACCGGCTGATCCAATCCGTCGAAGCGGTGAAGCGCGAAATCGACAAGGTATTCATCGCCCGCGCCATCCAGTCGCGCTTCACGCCCGAGTCGGGCATGGACAAGCTGCGCGAAGTCGTCGAGAGCGCCCGCGTCGAGCGCTTCAAGGCCGGCGATGTGGTGTTCAACGAGGGCGAAGTCGGCGATTGTCTACACATGATCCGCCGCGGCTCGCTGACCATCTCGCGCAATATCGGCGGCAAGGAAGTGGTGCTGTCGTATGTAGCCGCCGGCAATTACGTCGGCGAGATGGCCCTGCTTGGCGACAGCCGCCGCTCGGCCACCGCCAAGGCCGCCATCGCAACCGAAACCATCCGCCTCGAAGGCGACGCCTTCAAGCAATTGATCAAGCGCGACCCGATACTGCGCCTGCGCCTGCAGTCGGAGTATTCACAGCGCACCGCCGCCAACCTTTCGATGCAGCAGATGCAGGGCGGCGGCGACATCATCTCCTTCCTGATCTCGCAGGGCGCCGGCGAGGCCACCGATATTCTGTTGATCGACGAATCACTGTGCATACGCTGCGACAACTGTGAGAAAGCCTGCGCCGAAACCCACGGCGGCACTTCACGACTGGATCGCGAAGCCGGCCCTACCTTTGCGAATGTGCACGTGCCTACCTCATGCCGGCACTGCGAACATCCGCACTGCATGAAGGACTGCCCGCCCGATGCCATCCGTCGCGCGCCCAATGGCGAGGTGTTCATCGCTGACAATTGCATCGGCTGCGGCAACTGCGAACGCAACTGCCCGTATGGTGTGATCCATATGGCGGCCAAGCCGCCGAAAAAACCTGGCCTCTTGTCCTGGTTGCTGCTCGGTCAAGGCACCGGCCCCGGCGAAGCGCCCTACGACCCGACCAAGCCCAAATCGACCGAGGGCAAGAAAGCGGTGAAGTGCGATATGTGCATGGACCTGGGCGGCGGACCCGCCTGTGTGCGCTCCTGCCCCACCGGGGCCGCCATCCGCATCGGGCCGGAGGAATTTCCGTCCTACGCCAAGGCACGGAGCTGACACATGTCGATGCATGAGTCGATCTTCACGCACGCGCGCATGCGCTATCTCTGGGCGGCATTGATCCTGCTGGTAGCTTCCAGCATCGCCTATTTCTGGCACGAACCGATCGGCGTGCCCAATGGCGGCACCTGGCTGGGCTATACGCTGGGCACCATCGCTGCGCTGCTGATCCTGTGGCTGATGTGGTTCGGCATTCGCAAGCGCCGCTATTCCAGCAGCGTCGGCACATTGCGCGGGTGGTTGTCGGGGCATGTGTATCTCGGCACTTCGCTGCTGCTGATCACCCTGCTGCACAGCGGCTTCCAGCTCGGCTACAACATCCATACGCTGGCCCTGATGCTGATGGTCATCGTCATCTTCAGCGGCTTCTTCGGCGTCTATGCCTATGTGCGCTACCCCAGCCTGATGACGCGCAACCGCGACAGCGCCTCGCGTCAGGCCATCATCGACGAGATCCAGGAGATCGACCAGAACAGTCTGCAGTTTGCCGACACGGTCGATCCGAAAATCCACGCCACCATTCTTCGCTCGATCGAACGCACGCGCCTTGGCGGCGGTGTGCGCTCGCTATTGTTTCCCCGCGACGATTCCGATTCGGCGCTGGATCAGGTGCGCGAGTACCTGGACAAGCGCGATGCCGAACGCAGACCCGGCGCGCAGACCCGCGACATGCCGACGATGTTCGCCATGGTCGACTTCCTCGCCGCCAGCAGCGGCGGAGCCGACAACAAGAATGTGCACCTGCGCAAACTCATGGACTTGCTGGCACGCAAGAAATCGCTGACCGGAAGGCTGAGTCGAGATCTGCAACTGCAGGCGCTGATGGAAGTCTGGCTGTTCATCCATGTGCCGCTGTCGTTCGCGCTGCTGGCCGCGCTCACGGCGCATATTGTTTCCGTGTTTTTCTACTGGTGAGCGCCATGGCCCGCCATCGCGATTGTGCTTCCTGTGGGTCCGACCTGCGGTCGGACGCTTGTCTCTTCATCGCGCAGCACGCAAACAGCGTCCGACCACAGGTCGGACCCACAACATCTGGCTGCTTCCCATGCGCTGGCTGATCCGACGCGTCACCCGCCAGGTCAAGGCCGGCGCCGCCTATGAGGAGGACATCCACTACGGCGATGTGCTGACGCTGGGCCGCGGCGCCGATCAGGCGATCTTCCTGCCGGATTTGCGCGCCGCATTGGCACATGCCCGCGTCACCTCGATCAGCGGCGGCCAGTACAAGATCGAGTCGCTGATCACCGCCGGCGTGCGCGTCAACGGCAGCATCATCAGCACCACCACCGGCGGCCCCGGCACGCGCATCGACATCGGTACCACGCGCGTCCTGTTGCAGGAACCGCCGCGCGATTACGAGGCCGCGGTCGAAGTCAGTCAGATCGACAAGGCCGAAATCGCCGCACAGGAACGCGCCCGCGCACCGACACTGACGCTCACCGAAGCCGGCCTGCGCAAGCGCCTGTGGTCGTGGTCGATGTTCATCGGCGTCCTGATGATCGCGCTCGGCATCCCGCTGATCGCGCATTACCTTCCCAGCGCAAGATCGATGAGCGATCCCTTGCCGCTCGCATCGCGCGCGCAATGGGAGACCGGCGAACTCGCGGCCTCCCATCATTTCTTCGGCAAGGAATGCACCGCCTGCCATACCGGCGGATTCGCCACCGTGCGCGACGAGGCCTGCAAGACCTGCCATCAGAATACGCCCGGCCACGCCGATCCGAAAAAATACGACATGATCCTGCTCGGCGATGCCAGCTGCGCATTCTGTCATCGCGATCACAACGGCCGCGACGCGCTGGTGCGCGCCGATCAGGAATTGTGCAGCGACTGTCACAAGAAAATTTCGGCGAAGGGCCAAGCGTTGCCCAAACAGCTCGATGCCGATGACTTCGGCAGCATGCATCCGGCTTTCGTCGTGACGCTGCCGCAGTGGAATGCGCAGGGCGTATACACGCCGGTGCGCGCCGCGCTTGCCACACCCGGCATCAAGGAAACCTCTGGACTCACGTTTCCGCACGATACCCATCTCGCGGCCGAAGGCATACGCGGGCCTAACGGCGACGAAAAACTCGAATGCGTCTCCTGCCACAAGCAGGAAGCCGGCGGCGCGCGCATCCAGCCAATCAAGTTCGAAACCGACTGCCAGCGCTGCCATTTGCTGACCTTCTCGGTGCGCGGCGCCGATCGCCAGGTGCAGCACGGCAAGGTCGCCGAAGTCGGATTCGCGGTGCAGGAATTCTTCGCCCGCGAAGCCCTTGAAGGCGGCTTCGACCAGGTCGACGCACCCACCGTCGTGCGCGTACGCCGCCGCCCCGGCCAATCCGTCACTCCGCAGGAACGCGCCGAAGCACTGACCTGGGCACGCGACCAGGCCACCACCACACTCGATCGCCTCTTCGACGGCCAGGCCTGCAGCACCTGCCACACGGCATATCGCGATGAGCAAGGCGCCTGGAACGTCAAACCCGTCCGCGTCACCGGCGCCTGGTTCCCCCGCTCCGAATTCACCCACCGCAAACACGACACCATGGCCTGCGTCGACTGCCACAAAGCCCAGACCTCACCCGCCAGCAGCGATCTGCTGTTGCCCGACATCGACAACTGCCGAGCCTGCCATGGCGGTGAACATGTAGAAGACAAAGTGCCGAGCACGTGCATCTCCTGCCACGGCTTCCACACCCGCCCGCTGTTGCAGGAGCGGCGTGAGCCGCGATAACCATTCGACATCGCCTTCAGGAGCGGGGCCCGACCCGCTAGATCCTGCTCTTCCAAAGTGAGCAGCCTGGATGGAGCGCAGCGGAATCCGGGATGCAGTAACTGCGCGCATCAGTCGATGCGCAGTCGCAAGGAAGCGCGCCCCGGATTCCGTCGCTTCGCGACTGCATCCAGGCTACTCTGCTTCACCAAACATAGCCGAGCAAAAGCATCGCGGCTCACGCCGCTCCTACCGAGGTGCTACAGGCGCTACTCGCTGGGCGCCTCTTCGGAAGTCTGCAACCGAATATTGCCCACCGTGACGCCACTGTCCTCCGGCTGTTTTTTAAGCTCCTGCCCCACCAGCAGATTGGTGGGTACAAAGCGCACCTTGATGTCGCTGGCGGTTTTGGCGCCGATTTCGGCGAGGTTGCCGCTGATCTGGTAGATCAGGTCGCCGAGTGAATTCCCGTCGCCATGGCCCTCGTGCGCGGGGCCGGTGCCGAAGTAGCTGAAGGTGGCGACATAGCTGGTCTTGTCGGGGTTTGCTTTGCTGGTTATGTAGACCTTGTAGGTCAATGAGGGCAGACCCACGAGCTTGACGTCTTCCAGCACCAGGTAGGTGTGACCGGAAGCCTGTTCATCGGGTTGCTCGGCGCTATCGTTCGCGCCTGTCGACAGCGTGGGTTTCAACGCGACATCCACGGCATCGTTGCCCAGTGTGATCGGCTTATTGGTGGCCAGGGGCTGATGCGCTTTCAGAGGACTGTTACTCGCAGCTGCCTGGGCATAGAGACGCCTGGCGGTTTGGCGGGCACCACAGTTCTGCAGCTGGTCATACTTCGGAGAATACTGCGGCGAGAATACGTCGGCCACTTTCACCGTGACCGGCTTGCCGTTCTCATCAATGAAGTTGTAGCTCTGGGCATACCAGGAATCGGGCATGCCGAGGTTTGCCTTGGCCCAGGCCAGGTCGATCGGTTTGCCCTTGGACTGACGCACCATCCAGCACTGCCACAGTCGGTCGATGTTGGAATGATGCATGTAGAACACCGGATCGGCGCCCGCGATCGGCACCAGGCCGATATCGGGCATCACGCAGCCGGCGCCGACAGCACAATGCATCGCGCCATGCGGCTGACCCTGTAGCTGATTCGAAAACCGGGTGAAATCGGTAAAGGTAAAAGCCTGCGACGCGTCGGCGGAATCCGCATCCATCACCACGCCCGCCTCGTTCAACTGTGGCGTTCGCCACTGGTCCTGCAAGGTATTCGCCGTGCCCACCACCAGCGGTGGCAAGGCGATGCCTTTGCGCGTGGCGCTGTAGTTGTCGAAGTAGTTCCAGTACGGCAGCGCGAAACCGGGGTCCTGCATGTGCTTGCGCACTGTTCGTTCGAAGTAGTGCAGGTAGAAACGGTGCCAGGGCAGGAAGAACAGGTTTCCGTGCTGGCAGGTGCCCCAGATCGAATCGGTAAATCCATCCTGCGGCACGCTGATATTGACCACGTGCTGGTAGTAGGTGTCGCAGGTCTTCTTGTCGTAGGTCTGCAGGCATTGCGGCATGCGATAGTCGGTGATGTATTTCTTCATATTGGTGGCATGCGTGCCGGTGCCGATGTAGCCATGCGTGTTCGCCCAGTACGCCAGGCTGGTCCGGAACTCTTCGGACTTCGGATCGGCCGAGCCGGCCTTGCGCATCGAGGTTATGGCGGTCTTCAGACTGTCGACTTTTTTCTGATCTTTGGAGAATTGCGCCACGCTGATCCGCACTGGCTGGGCCAGCACGGCGTTGCAGAAAAACCCGAATACGAGCAAGGTCAGGAGCCATGCACAGGAATTGCGGCGTTGCATAATGCCTACTCCAAGTTGTGGAACAAACAGGAAGCCGTGCCGAGTCAGATCCTGATCGCGGCGGGTATCAGACAGTATGCCGATGGTGAGCGAACGCGCGCAGTATCAAAAGCTGTCGAATCTGACAGGACCGGGGAACCAATGCCGTCGCTTTGCAACTTCATCCTGGCTACATTTACGTCGGCCCGCTGCTACCCCACCCAGCCCGCGCATCGCACTGGAGCCTACCCATGCAGGTCAAACACATCACTCCGATCTTGAATGTTTCGAACATCCAGCAGAGTTTTGAATGGTTCGAGAAGCTTGGTTGGAACAAGAAATGGGACTGGGGCACGCCACCAACGTTCGGTGGTGTGGCATCGGGGCATTTCGAGATTTTCCTTTGCGAGGGCGGGCAAGGGGGACGCGGCAGCAGCGGATACGCCAACACGTTCGGGCCGGAGTCGAACGAGGCCGCCGAAAAGGGCGTGTGGATGTCGGTCTGGGTCGACGATGTCGATGCGCTGCATCGCCACTGTATTGCGCAGGGCATAGAAGTCACCTGGCCACCGACGGACATGTCATGGAATACGCGCGAAATGCACATACGGCATCCGGATGGACATGTATTTCGGATCAGCCGTGGTATCGAATGCCCTGAAGAAAATTAGCCGCCGGGATTACAATATTATCCGCCGCCCCAGCTGCCAAACGCTCGAACCCGGAGAGAACCGCCATGGCCGAGACCAAGACCAAACCCACCGACGTGAATGTAGATGACTACATTGCTGCGATCGAAAACGAGAGCCGGCGCAAGGACTGCCAGGCGCTGGCCAAGCTGATCGGCAAGGTGACCAAGCTTAAACCCAAGATGTGGGGCCCCAGCATCGTCGGCTACGGCAGCTATCACTATAAATACGACAGTGGCCACGAAGGCGATTCCTGCCTCGCTGCTTTCGCCTCGCGCAAGCCCGATATCACCGTCTACTTGGTCGAGGATTTTCCCGGCATGGGCGCGCTGCTGGCCAAACTCGGCAAACACAAACACACCAAAGCCTGCCTGTATGTCCGCAAGCTCGCCGACATCGACCTCAAGGTGCTGGAACAATTGATCGTAGGCTCGGTCGCTGAGGTCAAGGCCAAGTACGGATCGTAGGGCGGGTCCCGCGAAGCGGTACCCGCCGCTCTCCGCTAAATTCGCATCGAATTTCCGCAAGTCAGCCCCGCATTCGCGCAGTTGTCCGCAAACCCCAATGATAAGCTGCACGCTTCATCACTGCGTCGACGTCGCCCGTGGAAACCATCGTTCTGTTTCGCCCCGTCGGCCCCAAGGAACTTGAACTGATCGCCGAATCGGGATGGCGTGAGTTTCCTCCAAGATTGCCTGATCAACCCATCTTCTATCCGGTGTTGAATGAGGGCTATGCCATTCAGATCGCGCGCGACTGGAATGTGCCGGCCAGCGGTTCCGGGTTCGTTACCCGTTTTCACGTCGATGCGGAATTCGCTGGTCGCTACCCGCGGCAGATTGTCGGAGGACGTGAACACGAGGAACTATGGGTTCCCGCAGAAGATCTGCAGGAGTTCAATCGGCATATCGTGGGACCCATCGAGGTGACTGCCGAGTTTCGGGCGTAACGTGGCAGTGAATGGCAACACCGAGTACACCCTCGGCGACCGCATCATCAAGGTCAATCATGCTGGCGAGCATGGAGCCGTCAACATCTATACCGGGCAGATCTTCATGGCGCGCCTCACCGCGCGCGACATGGTCGATGAGCTGACAGAGTTCCGCGCACATGAGCAGCGGCATCGGTCGATATTCAACGACGAGTTGCAACGTCGCGGGCGCCGTCGTTGTCGCAGCTACTGGATGTGCGGCCTCGGCGGTCGCGTGCTGGGGCTGATCACCGGCCTGCTCGGTCGCAACGCCATCGCCGCGACAACGGCGGCAGTCGAGCATGTGGTGTTGCGGCATCTTGAACACCAACTCGCCACCCTGCGCGGTCATGATGCTGCCGCGGTCAATGCGATCTCGGCCATCGTCGCGGAAGAGAAACAGCATCATGACCGATCGGCGGCTCATGTGGTCAGCGGTACGTTCTGGCCCAGGCTGCTTACGCCCTTCGTGTCCACATCCACCGAGATGGTGATCTGGATGGGAATGCGGCTATGACGGCCGAGGGATAGCCGAGCCAACGTCGCGGTGAGCACAGTGCAATCCGCCATACCCTTTAGGCGCGCATGCGGATTGGCGCAATCTAACGGCACCCGACTTTCCCCGGATGACCCCGCTCCGCTGTGGCAGACCTGTGGCGCGACGGCTGCTTTCCCACGGCGCGCTGAACGACCGAGGAGGCTCATGCCATGGCAACTTCCAAGAAAACCACTCCGCACAACAACGGCTGCAAGACATGCAGCCGTGGGCACAAATATCGTGGACAGGGCACCTGCCCGATATGTTGGCCAGACAGGCTGGGCAAGTCAGCGAAGCAATGACAAGCATCGCAATGAATCAAGCAGCTGTGAACTATCTCCACGGTATCGGGTCCATCAACAAGCACAGGCGAAAGGGACTCACTCTGTTCGCATCGCATTCACTTCAGTTTCTGACCACATCCGCGTGAGTGCAATGTTCGCTGACCGCATCGCGATTCGATATCAAGCCGCTTCAAACAACCGATGAAGACGTTCCGCACCCTCAGCGTGCTGATGTTCTTCTGGGTCATGCACTCCATTTGGTTCATGTTGCCTGCTGTGCAGAAGACACATTCCGAAATGGGGCCAATGAATGAAGTATTGGTCGCACTCGGTCTCTCCGGCATCGCGTACGGAGCAATTTCGACACTCACTTTTTTCCTGGCGCGGTGGGCTGAGGGTGCAGCAGGAGAAATCTGTTGGGCAGCGACCGCGGGCGTTGCGTGCTGGGCGTGCTATTTGAGTTTCGTTGCCTTTCCGCACGGTTTTTCACAGATCGTCTGGCCGGAAGCTTTTGTTGGTCTCGGCCACGCCGAGCTATTGGCGCTTTCCTTGCTCTTAGCTCGTCTTCTCGGGAAAGCATCTTTTTCATTCAAATGACTGCCGGCGACACCGCGTAGTATCGATGTCTGGAAGCAGATGGAAGTGATGGGTCCGCTGGATTTCATTCTCGACATGGGTGAACTGTTTCTATCCTGGCGGTTCTGCGTTGGTCTCGCCGTTACCGCCCGGCTTCGCTGCCTGGCCGTTGTCACGATCGCAAGGTATCCCATGTTCAAATACGCCACTCCGGTTCTGCACGTCGAGAGCTCCGCTGTCGCCACCACGTTCTACTGCGGCAAGCTCGGGTTCGAAATGAAGTTTGCCTATCGTCCCGACGAAAATCAGGACGACCCCGGTTACATGGGGGTGGCACGCGACGATGTCTGGCTGCATCTGTCGTCGTTCTCCGGCGATGGCGTCGCGGGCGGCGCTGTCTTTCTGGCGGTGGAAAATGTCGATATCGTGCACGCGGAACTTCTCGCCAAGGGCGAACATATCGATACAGAGCCGGTCCACCAGACCTGGGTCAATCGCGAGATGTACATCAAGGACGCCGATGGCAACAGCATCCGTTTTGTGCAACCCGGCGCCAGCGCATAGACACTTGACTCCCATGCCAGACGTCGCATCCGCTGGAACCACTGCCATGATCCTGGGTACCTGCCATTGCGGTGCCATACGAATCGAACTGCCATCGCAGCCCGAGACGGTAACCGATTGCAATTGCTCCATCTGCCGGCGCTACGGCGCACTATGGGCCTTTTACACGATTGAAAATGTTCGTGTGACCGGCCACCCCGAAAGTACAGTCGCGTACATCTGGGGACAGAAGACCATTAAGACCCTGCACTGCCGAACTTGCGGCTGCGTCACCCATTGGGAATCTCTGCACCCGGAATCCGATAACCGCGTCGGTATCAACGTAAGAAACTTCGATCGTGAGGCAATTGGCAACTACGTTGTTCGTCATTTCGATGGTGCCGATACCTGGGCCTATCTGGATTGATTTCAGGTGAACCAATGCCAGACAACGAAATAGAAGTGATGCCAGCATACGGCCCCGATTTGGTTGCAGTCACGCATGAACTTTTTCTCGAGTACGCCGATGCGATCGGCGTCGATCTGGAGTACCAGGGTTTTGCTGCGGAACTTGCTGGATTGCCGTCGCCGTACAACCCGCCCCACGGTGCGATATTTGTCGCCCGTGTTGGCAATGACGCAGCCGGGTGTGTCGCTGTCAGACGACTGGACGATCACTCTGCCGAGATGAAGCGGCTGTATGTTCGCCCCGGCTATCGCCAATACGGGCTGGGCAGGCGCCTGATCGAAGCGGCGATTCTGGCCGCGCGCCAGGTCGGCTATCGCGAGCTGAAACTGGACACCTTGCCAAGTATGGTCTCGGCCCAAAATTTGTATCGCGCACTCGGATTTACCGAAATCCAACCCTACAACAGCAGTCATCTGCCAGGCACACGCTTCTACGCGTTGCCACTGGTCGCAATACCCGCCTCCACCGCCGGATTCAAATAACGATCATCTTCGCCCGTGCACTCCTCGCATTTCTGACATTGACGGACGCCTGTATGTCGCCTTCGCGACTGCATCACGCGCAGCTGTCGAAGCATTCCACGAAGCGGCAGTCAGCGCCGGCGGCAAGAACAACGGCAGACCCGGTCTGCGTCCGCGCTATGCAGAGCATTACTATGCGGCGTTTGTTCTCGATCCCGACGGCCACAATATCGAGGCAGTATGCCGCACAATAGAAACCTGACAATCCTCTGCGAGCACGGTCATGAATCTGCATCCACTCATCTGCGTTCACGACGTTGAAGTCAGCAGCCGCTGGTATCAGCAGCTGCTCGGATTGCAGAGCGGTCATGGGGGCCGCGAATACGAACGGCTCAATTCCAAGGACCGGCTTGTCCTGCAACTGCACAACTGGGACGTCGAGCATCATCACGGTCCGCTGGGCGATGTGTCGCTGAAACCCTACGGCAATGGCGTGTTGCTATGGTTCGAACTCGACGACTATGATGCCGCCGTAACACGTGCCGAGGCGATGAATGTGGAAATCACCAAAGCCAGCCATCTCAGCGAGAACGGCAACTGGGAATGCTGGCTACGCGATCTGGACGGCTATACCGTAGTACCGACCAGCCCGCTTGATGAGTAGTCAGCACATAAAAACCATCCGCCATGTCCGTGGATCATGGCCGCCCGAACCATTTGAGTTCCCATGCCTGTGATGCCCAAACCCAGTGCCGTGCTGTTTGTCGATCGTGTGCAGGAAATGGCGAAGTTTTACCGCGAACTGGCGACGATGACGGTGACCCACGACGCGCCCGACCATGTGGTACTTGAGATCGAAGGCATGCAGTTGGTGATCCACTCGTTACCGGGTCGACCTGCAGATGAGCCCGCTGCCTCCCTCTCGCTGCAGGTTCGAGAAGACTCGTACATGAAGCTATGCTTCCCGGTCGCGAGCATAGCGGTCGCACGCACCACGGCCCTGGCACTTGGCGGACACATAGGCCCGACGGAAAAGGAATGGGAGAATCGTGATTTCCGCGCCTGCGATGGCAATGACCCGGAGGGCAATGTGATTCAGGTACGCGCGAGTGTTGTGGGTCTTCTTTAGGGAACCTCTGAGCAAGTCCGGAGTCGCGATAGCCCCCTGAGTCTGGGGGCGAAAAACCGCGGGTTTTGACCGGCTCCGCCGTTGAAGGCGGGGTGTGGCAAGCAATAGGCTGTGTAGCGAAGCAAAAGTGATGACTTATTCAGAGCTTCCTTAGGAGGATCGGATTCATGAGCAAGCGCGCGCTGCAAATCGCTATGGCCGTTCTCGGCGCGATCCCTGTGATCACCGGCATCGTGACGATGTTCGGCCTGTCCGACCCGATCTACGCCGATGCGGGTATTCCTGCCCATGCACTGCTCGACAGCAATCTGAGGTTCTTCGGCGGCATCTGGCTGGTGCTGGGTCTGGCGGTGTATTGGGTGATACCCAGGATCGAGCAGCAGACTGTGCTGTTTCGCACGCTGTGGCTGATGATATTCGTCGGCGGCATCGGGCGATTGCTGTCGATGCTGTTGGTGGGCATGCCACCGATTCCGTTTGTCGCGTTTACGGCACTGGAAATCATCGGCGCGCCTATCTTCATAGTTTGGCAAACTCGCCTGGCGCGCTAGCCTTCATGTTCGATGAGGCAACGCTGCATACCAGCAACTGATTGATGGCGACTTCTGGAGGAATCGATGAAGACTCTGCATTTTTCGACGGTCATTCAAGCAACGCCGAAAACCGTGTGGAATACGTTGTTCGCGCCGGATACTTACCGGCAGTGGACGGCTGAATTTGCCGAGGGCTCGCATTTTGAAGGCTCCTGGGCCAAGGGTGAAATCATCCGTTTCCTGGGACCCGATGGCGGCGGCATGATCGCGGTCATCGCCGATAACCGGCCGCACGAATTCCTGTCGATCAAGCATCAGGGCTATATCAAGGACGGCATCGAAGACACCACCAGCCCGGAGGTCCTGAGCTGGACGCCGGCCTTCGAGAACTACACGCTGTCTGCGCTGGGCACATCGACCGAACTCAAGATCGATATGGACTGCAGCGAGAAGTGGGAAGACTACATGGTGCGCACGTGGCCCAAGGCGCTGGCCAGCCTCAAGGCAATCTGTGAGTCCAGCGTTTGAGCAACTCGGTCAGCAGTGAATAGCGATGACGCGGACCAGTGCGTCAGTGAAGCCTTGCATGGACGCCGCTGTCGCTAAGGCGTTCGATGCCTACCCTGCGAACATTCGACGCAGGTTGATGGAGCTGCGCGCATTGATATTCCATGTCGCCGCGGCCACCGATGGCGTAGGCGAGATCGAGGAAACGCTGAAATGGGGCGAGCCCGCCTACCTGACGTCGCAAACCGGCAGTGGAAGCACGTTACGCATTGGCTGGAAGGCGTCTGCGCCATCGCAGTACGCGATGTACTTTCACTGCCAGACCAGCCTGATCGAAACATTCAGAACGCTCTTTCCAGCCGAGTTCACCTTTGCCGGAAATCGAGCCATCGTGTTTGACGAATCCGATACGGTACCCATGGACGCGCTTGCCTTCTGTGTCTCCGCAGCCCTCACCTATCACCACCGCCCGCGCACTGGAGCGTAGGCTGGCGGGTGAGGTGAGTCGCTTTGCCGATG
>JANMUE010000341.1:0-1051 GCA_031391205.1 Lysobacterales bacterium
GCTTCTCGCAGAAACGCGCCTGCCGGTCGCTACGGCGCAGCTCGCCCGCTTTTCGATGAGTCGAACTAAGGCGAATGGCACTAACTTAAGCCATCAATGTCAGGCAGCGTCCCTTCCCCCGTTCGACGGGGGCAGCTCCTGCGCATCCATGCGCCCGCTGCATTTGCATATCCTATGCGGCAGATGGACAGGATGGGGGCAAAGCTTAGATGCTGCGGGCTGTTGAAGCGTCGGAATGCCCCCACCCCAACCCTCTGCCGTGCAGGAGGCACAAATGGTGCGAGCGCATGGATGCGCTGGAGCAGCCCCCGCAAGCGGGGGAGGGAGCTTGTACGGCTTAAGTAAGTACCATTCTGCTTAAGGCAGCGCCGCTGGGGTTAACGTCATTGGGACCTAACCCTCAATGCAACGCCTTGATCGCCCGCTCCAGGCCACCCAGGGTCAAGGGAAACATGCGGTCGTCTAATAGTTCGCGGGTGATGCGGATTGATTGCGTGGTGTCCCAACGCTTGACGGGTTCGGGATTGAGCCAGACGTGATGCGGAAACGTTTTCACGAGGCGTTGCATCCATAGTGCGCCCGCTTCGGGGTTCATGTGTTCGATGCTGCCGCCGGGCTCGGTGATTTCGTAGGGACTCATGCTGGCGTCACCGACAAAAATCAATTTGTAGTCGTGACCGAAGGTGCGCATCAACTCGAAAGTGGAAGTCCGTTCGGCATGACGGCGCCGGTTGTTCTTCCACACCGACTCGTACACAAAGTTGTGGAAGTAGAAATACTCCAGATATTTAAACTCGTTACGCACTGCCGAGAACAATTCCTCGCAGACGCGCACATGCTCATCCATGGAGCCGCCGACATCGAGAAACAGCAACACCTTCACGGCGTTGTGCCGCTCGGGAACAAATTTCAAATCCAAGAGGCCGGCATTGCGGGCAGTCGCCGAGATGGTGCCGTCGAGATCGAAATTGTCTGCAGCGCCCTCGCGCGCAAACTTACGCAGTTTGCGTAGCGCCACTTTGATGTTGCGCGTACCTAACTCAACGTTGTC
>JANMUE010000367.1:0-7107 GCA_031391205.1 Lysobacterales bacterium
GGGTGCCCATCTTTTTTGTGTGTTATTACTTGTTGCGGTTGTGGTGGTCCCCCCTGGGGGTAGGAGGCTTCCCCTTTTGGGTTGGGCGTCGAACACCCTTGCCCCCAAGCTGGCCTCCCCAACCACGACAGTTGCTCCCACATCAGTGTAATACCCGCCGCACTACCCGCTACCGGCACCCTGCATCGCCGACTCAACCCAACTGCCCAGCGCCGAAATCGCTTCCTGCTCATCAAGTTTCTTCGCCTGCTTCGCAACCTCCGTCGGCACCCATTGCGGATACTGTTTTTCATGGCTGACATGCCGCCCCGACGGCGTGTGCTCTTCAGTAACCTGAGCCAACCGCTCAGGTGCGAAGCGATCCGCAACACGCACCAATGCCGGCCACAGCCGACGATGCACCAGCGTAACCTTGCCACCGATCAACCGGCACACCAGAACATCCTCCGACTCCGTCACCGAATTCAAAATCGCAAATATCCGCTTACCCTCAGCATGCGCCCACCAACTGCCCTTGATCGGTTCGCCAACAATCGCCTCAGTCAAACGCGGTACCATCCCTTTCGCCGAAGCCAGCACCACGCCATGGGCCTCGACGAACGCGAGCGCTTCTTCGGGTTTAGCACATTTGCTAGAGAGGGGCGTCAGCATCACCGCAGTATCCTCCAATCATCCGCTGCCGGCTGGTGGCGACTTGACACAGCACGCGGCCGCGCGCCCCACCTATCGAGTCCTGTCAATGCCTGAAGATGTCTTAGCTCAAATTGAGACAGTAGAGGAGCAGTTAAGGCAAGCCATGCTTGCTTCTGACGTCGAATCACTTGATGCCCTTATTTCGCCGGACCTGCTCTTCACGACTCACTTCGGCTCGGTGATTTCCAAACAGGATGATCTGGAGATTCACCGTTCCGGCGCGCTGAAGTTCCAGACAATTGAGTTGTCAGAGCGGAGGACATTGACTCTTGCCGACGTCGCCTACGTTTCTGTTCGTGCGCGTGTGTCTGGAATCTTCGGTGGTTCACCCTTCCAAGATGACATCCGATTTTCGCGGGTATGGCGACGATCCCCGAACCATGCTTGGCAAGTAGTTGTCGGCCAAGCCACCGTCGTGCAAACGTAACTGCAGGGCCTTCTGCGACGTTGCCGCGCCATCGGCTGTTCCCTTGCACCCGCCGTCGATCAATGCCGTTTCTTGCGAAAGCTCGGTTATCCGGAATCAGTGCAGTTCACCGAACCGTCGATAAAAAAAGGCAAAGATATGGGGCGGCACTGGAACAGCGATGTCCTGAACGACAGGGTCGCAGCCCTTGTCGACTAGCTCAAAAAAGTCATCAGCTTCCCGATAGACTTTAACCCCATAACCACCACCTACTCGTAACGACCCCGCCAGGCGCTTTTGCGCCACCAAAAACGACAAGGGCCTGCGCGATATGAACCGCCGCAAGCCCTTGATTTCACTGGTGCCGGAAATAGGAATCGAACCTACGACCTACGCATTACGAATGCGCCGCTCTACCAACTGAGCTATTCCGGCGATGTCTGGTGTTATAGCAGCCGCGCATTGTAGGTGGGCGGGGTTGGGGGTGCAAGGCGTGGGGGTAATGCAGTGTGGGAGCGGCCTCTGGCCGCGATCTGTTGCTCCGCAATCTCACGGATTCGCAGCCGGAGGCCGCTCCCACAAAATCGTTACCGGCTCAATCGACCAGGATCAGCCGCAGTTCCTTGGGCAGCGCGAAGACGACGTTCTCGGGTTCGCCATCGAGTTCACGCACGGTGTCGGCGCCGAGTTCGCGCAGGCGTTCGACAACGCCTTGCACCAGGCTTTCCGGGGCGGAGGCTCCGGCGGTTACGCCGATGTGATTGCGGCCGCGAAGCCATAGCGGGTCGATGTCGTTGGCGCCGTCGATCAGGAATGCAGATACGCCCTGCTTCTCGGCGAGCTCCCGCAGGCGATTGGAGTTGGAACTGTTGGGCGAACCTACGACCAGAACCAGATCACATTCGCGGCCGAGCCGTTTGACCGCGTCCTGGCGGTTCTGTGTGGCGTAGCAGATGTCGTCGTGACGCGGGCCGTCGATCTGCGGGAAGCGCAGTTTCAGTGCATCGATCACTGATTTGGTGTCATCAACCGACAGCGTGGTCTGGGTGACGAAGGCGAGTTCGGCGTCATTGGGCAACGGCACGCCGACAACATCGCCCGGCGTTTCGATCAGGAAGATTTGCCCCTTGGCTCCGGACTGCGCCCACTGCCCCAGTGTGCCTTCGACTTCGGGATGGCCGGCGTGGCCGATCAGCACGACATTGCGCCCCGCTTTGCAGTGGCGTGCGACTTCGATGTGCACCTTGGTCACCAGCGGGCAAGTGGCATCGAACACTTTCAGCCCACGGCCGCGGGCCTCGTCGCGCACGGCTTTGGATACGCCATGCGCCGAGAAAATCACCGTCGCACCATCGGGCACTTCATCAAGTTCTTCGACGAATACCGCACCGCGCGAACGCAGGTTCTCGACCACGAAACGATTGTGCACCACCTCGTGACGCACATAGATCGGCGCACCCAGCGCATCGATGGCGCGCTCGACGATCTCGATGGCACGGTCGACGCCAGCGCAGAAGCCACGCGGATTGGCCAGCATTACGTCCATCTACGGCTGTTTCCTCGCCGTTGCGGGTTCAGTGCGACGCTCGTGCTTCCAGCCCCAGATCAACAGCACAACAGCACCCACGAAAATGGACGAATCAGCGATATTGAAAGCCGGCCAATGCGAATCTTTCCAGTACACATCGATGAAATCAACGACATAGCCGAAACGGATACGGTCGATGACATTGCCCAGTGCACCGCCGATCACCAGTGAAAACGCCAGCTTGGTGGCATGATCAGCGCGCGGCAGTCGTGTCAGCGTCCAGATAAAAGCAGCAGAAACAATCAACGCAAAAGCCGACAAAGCATAGCGCTGCATGCCTTCGCCATCGTTGAGAATGCTGAAGGCGACGCCGTAGTTGTGCGCCAAGGTCCATTGCAGACTGGGCAGCACATCAATCGATTCGTGCAACCGCAGCGATGCCGTGGCGATCGCCTTGGTCCATTGATCGAGCGCGACGACGATCGCTGACAGAATCAGCCAGCGTAGTGCGGAAACTCCGGAGCGATCAGAAGAATGCACGAGTCTCTCCTTTACCCTCGACATTGCTCACACAGCGCGAACAGAGTTCGGGATGATCGGTGTTGGTGCCAACGTCGGCACGATGATGCCAGCAGCGTACACACTTGCCATGCTGTGTTGCCGTCACGCCAAACTTGAAGCCCATTCCGGCAACACTGCCGCTATTGGCATCGGCAGGCGCATCCGCCAGGGCACTGACCTGCACTTCCGAGGTAATGAAAAAGAATCGCAGCTCCGAAGCCGCAGCACCGATGCGCGATGCACCCGCAGCATCGACATAGAGCGCAACTTCCGCTTCCAGTGAACCACCGAGTTTGCCTTCATTGCGCAACTCTACGATGCGCTTTTGCGAAGCCGAGCGAAGGTCGGCCAGCGTTGCGATCAGGGTATCTTCTTCACCGCTGAGCTTGAGCCCGTCGAACAAGCCATCCAGGTCCTTCCAGGTGGCGAAGAACACCGAGTCATGCAACCGACCCGGCATCGCGGTCCAGATTTCTTCGCTGGTAAAACTGGTGATCGGCGCCAGTGCACGCACCAACACTTCCAGCGCGGCATACATCGCGGTCTGCGCGGAACGGCGCGCGGGCGAATTTTCCTGCAAGGTGTAGAGACGGTCCTTGGTCATGTCGAGATAGGCAGCGCCCATGTCGATGGTGCAGAAACGCATCAGTTCCTGCACCAGGGCCGCATAGGTGTATGCGTCGGCACTGAAATCCTGATTCGTGCCGGCTTCCGGTCCATAGACGCGGCGTGCCAGCTGCATCAGACGCTCGGCCTGACGCATCGCCCAGCGATCGAGCAGCAGCATGCGTTCGCGCGGCACCGCATCGCGGGCCGGTACAAACCCGGCGAGATTGCCGAGCAGGAAGCGCGCGGTATTACGCAGTCGCCGATAGGTATCGGCGACGCGCTTGAGGATTTCATCGGAAACCGACATCTCGTTGTGATAGTCGGTCGATGCCGTCCACAGTCGCAGGATATCCGCGCCCAGAGTGCTGACGACTTTCTGCGGC
The DNA here is from genome assembly GCA_031391205.1 of Lysobacterales bacterium. Classification (GTDB taxonomy): domain Bacteria; phylum Pseudomonadota; class Gammaproteobacteria; order Xanthomonadales; family Ahniellaceae; genus 0-14-3-00-62-12. The sequence goes on from JANMUE010000367.1 coordinate 4,181, forward strand.
GCCACCACGTTGCCCACCGACTTGGACATCTTGCGGCCCTGGGCATCGACGGTGAAACCGTGTGTGATCACCTCGGTGAACGGCGCCTTGCGATCCAATGCCACTGAGGTCATCAGCGATGACTGGAACCAGCCGCGGTGCTGGTCCGAGCCTTCCAGATACATGGTGCCGGCGCGCTCGCCGCGCAGCTCTTCGCGCTGGTTCAGCACGCAGGCGTGGGTGACGCCGGAGTCGAACCAGACATCCAGAATATCGGTGACCTTTTCGAACTGATCGACCTCATCGCCGAGCAATACCTTGGCATCGAGTTCGTACCAGGCATCGACACCTTCCTGCTCGACGCGATCGGCGACCTGGCGCAGCAGTTCCACGCTGCGCGGATGCGGCTCGCCCTTGACCTTGTCGATAAAGATGGCGATCGGCACGCCCCAGGTGCGCTGACGCGAGATGCACCAGTCGGGACGGTTCTTCACCATCAGCGAGATGCGCTCCTCGCCCCAGTCGGGCATCCAGCGCACCTGCTTGATGGCTTCCAGTGCATCGGCGCGAAGGTTGGCCTGTTCCATGCTGATGAACCACTGTGGCGTGGTGCGGAACGCCACCGGCGTCTTGTGCCGCCAGCAATGCGGATAGCTGTGCGTGATCTTTTCGACGGCGAGCAGCACACCACGATCGCGCAGCAGCTGGATGATGAAGTCGTTCGCCTTCCAGACATGCTGACCTTCGACCAGCTCGGTGCCCGGCACGAACACGCCATTGCTGCCGACCGGATTGAGCACGCCGATGCCGTATTTCTGGCCGACGACGAAGTCTTCCTGGCCATGGCCGGGCGCGGTATGCACGGCACCGGTGCCGGAATCGGCAGTGACGTGATCGCCCAGGATCACCGGCACCTGGCGGTCATAGAAACAGTGCTGCAGCTTCTGACCTTCGAGCGCGGCGCCCTTGGCGCGGCCCAGTACGATCGGCGATTCGATGCCGTAGCGTTTGGCGACTTCGGCGACCAGGGATTCGGCGACGATGATCAGTACGCGGCGGCCAGCCCGCGGCAGCGCTTCGATCAACGCGTAGTCGAATTCTGCATGCAGCGTGACGGCGAGATTGGCTGGCAGTGTCCACGGTGTGGTGGTCCAGATCGGCAGCGTGATGATGGCATCGCCCGCATCCACATCAAACGCTGCGGCGACCGCGCGCGCATCGACGACATCGAATGCCACATCGATGGCCGGCGAGGATTTGTCGGCGTATTCGATTTCGGCTTCGGCCAAGGCCGAGCCACAGTCGAAGCACCAGTGCACCGGTTTGACGCCACGCGCCAGATGACCATTCTCGACGATGCGTGCCAGCGTCCGCATGGCGTCGGCTTCGAATCGATAGTCCATGGTCCGGTACGGCTGCTCCCAGGTACCGAGGATGCCCAGGCGCTTGAAATCGCTGCGCTGGCCGTCGATCTGCTGGGTGGCATATTCGCGGCATTTGGCGCGGAACGCGCGGGCATCGACCTTTTGACCGACCTTGCCGATTTCTTTTTCCACCGCGTGCTCGATCGGCAAGCCATGGCAGTCCCAACCCGGTACATAGTCGCTGCGATAACCGGCCAGCATTTTGGATTTGACGACGATATCTTTCAGCGTCTTGTTGACCGCATGCCCGATATGGATCTGGCCATTGGCATAGGGCGGGCCATCGTGCAGCACATAGCTCGGGCGACTTGCAGCGAATTTCTGCAGGCGCGGATAGAGCCCGCTGGCTTCCCAGCGCGCCAAAGTCTGCGGTTCGCGCGTGGGCAGATCGCCCCGCATCGGAAACTCTGTCTCCGGCAGATGGATGGTGTGCTTGTAGTCCTTTTTCACGCTTTCCGTACTCACGACCAGACCTCTCCCGCATTCGATGGCCGCGCCAGTACGGCGCGTGCCTGTTCTTCGTCGATCTTCATCTGCACCACCAGCGCGTCGAGATTGTCGAAGCGCTCTTCGTCGCGAAGCTTGCCGATAAACGCTACATCCAGCCGTTGCCCGTACAGATCGCCATTAAAGTCAAACAGATGCGCTTCAAGCAATAGCTCGCGTCCGGCAATTGTCGGGCGCGTGCCCAGACTGGCCACACTGGGCCAGTTTTCCAGCCCGGCACCGCTGACGCGAACCGCATAAATGCCGTGCACCGGCGGCAGGCGCCTGCCCAGCGGCAGGTTAGCAGTGGGGTAGCCGAGTGTGCGCCCCAGCTTCAGTCCATGCACCACGCGGCCACTGATCGAGAAATCCCGACCCAGCATGCGTCTCGCGCCATCAAGATCCGCAGACTGCAGCGCCGTGCGGATACGTGAACTACTGATGCGTTCACCGGCAGCTGCGGCGCCGTCGATCGCCTGCGCCACAAATCCGCATTCGGCACCGAGCTTTTGCAACAGGGCGAGATCACCCGCACGGCCGCGCCCGAAACGGAACTCCGGACCAATCCAGACTTCGCGCGCGCCCAGTCGCTCGACCAGAAGGTGTCGCACAAAATCTTCGGCCGATGTGTTGGCCAAGGCCTCGTTGAAGCGCAGAAGCCCAACCTGATGCATGCCGGCATCGCGCAACCGCTCGAACTTCTGGCGTGCCGAAGTCAGTCGCGCTATCGGCCCGTTGCGCCGGAAAAACTCCCGCGGCAGCGGCTCAAAGCTGATGGCGACGGCATCCAAGTCGAGCACGCCCGCACGTTGGCGCACATGCGCCAACAGGCCCTGGTGCCCAAGGTGCACACCATCGAACGCGCCAATGCAGACGACCGAACCGCGCGTACCCAGGCGCGGGCCGCTCGCGTCGCGAAAAAGAGAAGTCATGATCTGCGCAAGTATAGCGGGATGTGCTGTTGCGCCGTCGTGGGAGCGGCGGGGCCCCCCGGAGGGTTTGTTTTTGAGCACAAAAATATTTTGAAAACCGAACCCG
>JANMUE010000387.1:0-1950 GCA_031391205.1 Lysobacterales bacterium
GGCAAGAATCTTCGCCGCCTCGATGGCATCCTCCAATGATTCGGCTTCCAGCACATAGAAGCCCAGCAACTGTTCCTTGGTCTCGGCGAACGGACCATCCAGCACCAATAGCTCCTTGCCCTCACGCACCGTGGTCGCGGCGGTCGTCGGCATCAAACGCGCCGTGGGTCCGAACTTCACGCGCTTACCCGCTTGCCGCTTGGCCTCCATCACCTCCGCCATCATCGCCTCGTCCTGCTCCTTGGACATGGCGCACACCGCACCCTCAGCCTGGTAACAAAAAATTGCGTAGCGCATGGATAAGTACCTCTCCATTTCAAGACGACTGAGCGTCGCCAAATCCGACAGGGATGGCAATTAATTTCTGAAGCCTGAGCAAGGGCAGAGGCTACAAACCCCTTTTGCTTTTTTCAGTATGATGGACTACAACGCTGAAAACCGCTGAACAACAAGACGAAGAAGGAGATCTAAGGTGCATATCACGATACCAAGTCCCTTTGTGAAGGGGCAATTGGTGCCTCTAAAAATGGCTTCTACTTCTAGTTGACCTAGTTATGTACATCGCTGAGATTATTCGCCCCGGAACGTGGTTAGACCTCGCCAATCGAGACGTCTCCTTTGAAGTTGAGGGAATGCTTCACAGCTTAGAGGGTCGCGTTGCTGAAGCAGCTATTGCTCTGACTATGTTTGAGTCAGCGTCTCTTTCACGCGGAGATCCTAGCTCTGAGTGGGAACGAAACGCGGCGATTTGCAGAGAGATTGATGATCTTCTGCGGAAGGAAGCCGGTGAGTTTTATTACCGCGATTTCGACCGCTTCCGCTTAGAAAGTGAGCGTAGAGTGCTCAAGCGAAAAGCCGAACTCGGCATCGTGCCTCGCTCTTATGCTCACAAGATTCCCTTTATTCACGCGCATACGTTTGTTTACGCCGTTGACTCTTTCGGAAAATTTCTTGATGAGCTTAGTGACTATGAGGTGTTGCCGAGCGCGCTGAAAGAGATTCGGGAGAGTTTCAATTCGCAGCTACCGATGGTAAGGAAGATTAGAAATTCAGCATTGCATATTGAAGATCGTTCACGCCGATATGCTTCCCTCGGAGATAAGAAGAAAGGCAAGCGAATGCAGGTTGATGGTTTCCTTGGGCTGAGCAACTTGGAAGGCAATCAATTGTGCTACACCATTGACGATGGGTCTTACCAGTAGGTCGCCATTAGCCCAGAAACGCTCGAAATTTTAGTGGCTACCACAAACAATATACTCAGCGTACTCCCTTGGAGAGGACCAGCTAGTGTCATCCCGCGCTAGGCATAACGCGGGCGTTAAGTCTCCATATAAATCTCATACCGCCCTTTACTTAAAGCACAACAGTTAGATGAAAAATCCCTCTTCCCCCAACGAATACCTGCTCCTCTCCCGCGGTCAGTGGAATCCAAAGAAATCATCGGCGGAAATCCAATCCGCCATCGACGACTTCTACGCCTGGTATGAGCGCCTGGTCGCTGAAGGCACGTTCAAACCGGGCAACCGCCTCGCCATGGGCACCAAGCTCGTTACCCTCACGGGCGTGATCGATGGTCCGTTCACCGAATCAAAGGAAGTGATTGGCGGCTACTGGTTCATTGTTGCCGGTAGTCTCGATGAGGCCGCGAGCATCGCTGCAAAAAATCCATGTCTTGCCTGTGGCTTGAGCTATGAGATTCGACCGATTGAGCTTGAGCGAGGCAGCGCGTATCGCCAGACCAATGAGACGCCCAGCGTGAGCAAGTGAGCTTAAGGACCATGCCACTTAGTTGAAGTCAGGTGCGATTTTAAGAAGGACGGACAGGATGCTTCGGAACCCCCGGCGGGGGGCACGGGTCCGCCCCTACAACATCTCGGACCCAGCGTAGGGGCAGACCCATGTGTCTGCCCTTCTGCTGCCGGATCACGGCGAGTTGACTTTAACTAAGTG
>JANMUE010000424.1:0-14484 GCA_031391205.1 Lysobacterales bacterium
GCATCACCGAGCGTCTTGTTGGCGAGCGCCGCAAAGTGGATGGTCTGCCCGAGAGGGTTGATCACCGAGAATGAAACCGCCGCCATCTTGCCCACCATCGGGCTATTGCCCGTGCCGTTGGCACTGCTTCCGGATGCGGCACCGCCTTCCAGCCCATCGACCGCATAGGCGTACAGCACATATTCACCCGTAGGCAATGTCGGCATGGTGGCGCTGAAGGCAGGCCCGGCACCGGATGCTTGCAGCCATGCGCCATTGCTATTACTGAGCCGATAGTAAACCGTGCGAATCGGTGGTGCCGTGGGCGCGTAAGTACTGGCGGGGGTGAAGGTAAAGCTAGGCGTGGTGTCAGCGGTGGCGCCGTAGAGCCCCGCAATCCCCCCACTCATGCTGATCGCCGTCGTCAGCGGCAGCGTGGTCTCGATAGCAGGCGTGATGACGGTGACTTGGGCAAGGTTGATATTGACCAAATACACGTTGTTGGTCACCGGGTTGACGGCGATGGCCCAGGGAATTCCGGGCGCTGCCACGTTGGCGGTGCTATTGGTTGCGCCGTCGATCACGGTAACGCTGTTGTTGCCGTAATTGGCCACATAAATTTTGTTGGTCGAGGGGTTGACGGCGATGCTCCGGGGCTCCACGCCCACCCCTACCGTGGAGCCGCTATTGGTCGCGCCATCAATCACGGTGACGTTGTTACCGAAGCGATTTGCCACATAAATTCTATTGGTCACCGGATTGACGGCGATGACGAACGGCACCGTTCCCGCCGCCACGTTGGTGGTGGTATTGGTTGCACCGTCGATGACCGTGACGTTGTTGCTGCCGCCATTTACCACATAAATTTTGTTGGTCACGGGGTTGACCGCGATGGCGGTAGGAGACGTTCCCGCCCCGACTGCAATGGTAGCGTTGGTTGCGCCGTCGATAATGGTGACGGTGTTGCTATCTCGATTGGCAACGTAAATCTTGTTGGTCACCGGGTTGACGGCGATGGCGTAGGGATTTCCTCCCGCTGCCACGGTGGTGGTGGCGTTGGTCCAACCGTCGATCACGGTGACGTCGTTGCTGTCGTAATTGGCGACATATATCTTGTTGGTCACACGATTGACGTCAAGGGCAATAGGCGTCGTTCCCGCTGTCACATTGGCGTTGATGGTGTTGCTCGCCCCGTCAACCACGGCGACATTAGTGCCACCTCCACTAGCCACATAGATTTTGTTGGTCACCTGATTGACGACAGCAGCAGTCCCAAAACCAAACGGGGAGTGCACGGAGGCGAAGGAATTGTTCGCGCCGTCGATCACGGTAAGGACGCTGCTGGTACCAGGTACATAAATTTTGTTGGTCACCGGGTTGATGGCGACGGCCCAAGTACTATGCCCGACCACGGTGGCGGTAGTGTGGGTCGCGCCATCAATCACGCTGACGTTTGCGCTGGCTTGATTGGCCACATAAACTCTATTTGTCACGGGGTTGACTGCGAGTGCGACAGGAGTCGCCCCCGCCGTCACCGTGGCGGGGGTGCTGGTTGCGCCATCGATAACAGTGACATTGGCGCTGTTCTGATTGGCTACATAAATCTTGTTGGTGACGGCGCTGACGGTGATAGCGATGGGGTTGGTTCCCGTTGGCACAGCGGCGGTGGTATTGCTTGCGCCATCAATCACGGTGACATTGTTGCTGTTGTAATTGGCCACATAAGTCTTGTTGGCCACGGCGTTGACGGTGATGGCGATGGGACGCGCTCCCGCCGCCACAGCGACGAGCGCGTGAGTTGCGCCGTCGATGACAGTGACGTTGTCGCTACCTTCATTCGCCACATAAATCCTGTTGGTCACCGGGTTGACGGCGATGGCACGGGGAGCCAATCCCACCGCCACGGCGACGGCGGCGTTGGTCGCGCCATCAATCACGGTGACGTTGGCGCTGCTTTGATTGGCCACATAAATTTTGTTGGTCGCCGGGTTGACGGCGATGGCGTGAGGATTCGTTCCCGCTGCCACGGTGGCGGTGGTGTGGGTCGCGCCGTCGATGACGGTGACGTTGTTGCTGCTGTGATTGGCGACATAGATTTTGTTGGTCGCCGGGTTGACGGCAATGGCGTAGGGGTTCGTTCCCGACACGACCGTGGCGGTGGCATTGGTCGCGCCATCAATCACGGTGACGTTGTTGCTGTTGGCATTGGCCACATAAATTTTGTTGGTCGCCATGTTGACGGCGATGGCGATGGGACGCGTGCCCACCGCCACAGTGACGGGCGCGTTGGTTCTGCCATCGACGACGGTGACGTTGTTGCTTCCTTCATTCGCCACATAAATCTTGTTGGTCACGGGGTTGACCGCAGTCGCCCCAGGGCTCGTTCCCGCCCCAACCGTTGTCACTACCGCCTGGGCAAACACGAATGGCGTGAACCCGATCAAGCCAAAGCCTAGCAATAGCAGGATCGTCGGCAACGCCAGTGATCGTCTTAGGTTGCGACACCCTGCTGACAGCAAGGTGAGCAGGTTCGACCTGGAGAACGCGCCAACCAGCAGCAACAGTGCGCCACGCCATCCGCGTGCATGCCAAGCCGCGCTGCCGCCCGTTCGTCGCGGCGATTGCGCCGTCAAGGCGCATGGTGTGCTGGTGTGCATGATCGTCATCCCCAAGTGTCGAATCGTCGCGGTAACTCTGCGGCTCTTACTTGGTATTCGGATTTTCTATGGGTCGATCAGCATTCGGTTTGAAAAAACCGGGCGAACGCAGCATTTGTGGTGCACACAGCCCGATGAACATCGAACCCCACCCAACCGGTCTGTCTCAGGGAGGAGGAGTCCAGGTGCGGTCTAAGGCTTCATCAAGCGTCGCAAATCCTCCAGCACCGCGGCCTGGGGATCGACGATGCCCTCGATTCCCTGCAGCACCAGGGCTGCCTCCGCGGCGCGCGGCGCGGCGTCGATGCCGCGCCTGGCCATGAATTCAAGGCGCGGGAGTTTGAATAACCAAGTCTCGAGCTTACCCTGGCGATCCAGATCGGCGATCATTTTTTCGGCCAGAACGAACAGGCGATGCGCCTCCTCATCCCGCATCTCAGCGGCGGCGATGCGCGCCTGAAGCCGGGTGATGTTCGGTGCCTGACCAGCGCTCGCCGCCTTCGGCATGCGCTCCACCTCATCGATGCGCAGGCGTGCCTCATCCAGGCGCCCCAGATCGACACTGACTTCGGCCAAATGCACCCGAACCGTCGCTACTTCGGGATGTTCGTCGCCGTGGATCTTGCGGTTGGCCTCAAGCGCCAGCAGAAGCTGCGTGTAGGCGGCCAACGGCTGTTTCGCACGGCGCAGAACCACGCCCAGGTTTCGTTCCATCTGGGCGCGGGTTGGCGCATCGGCAGGGTAGATTGTTCGAGCCAGCCCGAGTGCGGCGCCCATGTGCTCGATCGCGGCGGCATCCATGCCGAGCGTGGATTGCTGCAGGGCAAGATTGTTCAGGAACGTCGAGTACACCAGGGATTCGCGGCCATTCACTCTTTCCGCGATGGACAGGCCTTCCTCATTCAAGCGGACCGCCTCGCGATAGTTTTCCTTTGCCGCCAATGTGGATGCCAGCAGTGCCAACGAGCGCAAGGTGATTTCGCTGTCGCGTCCATGCAACTTCTGGCGCAGGGCCAACACACCGCGGTACATCGCCTCCGCCTCGTCAAGCTGGCCGCTACGCCGGTGGGCAGTCGCGAGATCGTCCTGCACCAGGAGCGATGCCGGATGCCCGGCACCATAGACGTGCTCGCGGATGGCAAGGCTTTGTTTGAGGAGCTGAATCGCACGCGGGTAGTCGAGCACTTTCGCCGCATGCAATCCGGTGAAGTAAAGCGATTCGGCCATCGCGGCGCTGTCCGGGTCATGGCGCTGGCGGATCGCGAGCGAACGCTGGATGAGTTCGCCGGATTCTTTCTGGTCGGATTGTGAGAACAGCAGCACATACCCGAGCAGGGCAAGCGAATCGGCCATCGCTTCGGATTCTGCTGGGGCATGTTTTTCGCGCAGTGCCAGCGCCTCGCGCGCTTGCAGCAGCGCCTCGGCACTGCCAAAGGAATCCAGTTCGAGCCGCGCTGAATCCGCCAGCATCTGCGCCAGCACCAGCGGGCGCTGCTGACGGCGTTCGATCTCGATGGCGCGCCGATAGTTCTTCTGCGCCTGATTGGTGCTGCCCATATTGCGCCGCACCTTGCCGATGACCGCAAACAGTTCCGCCTGCGTCTGTGGCTGGCGCTGCATTTCGGTTTCGATGCGGCCTTCTGCCGCAGTCAACAGCGTCGAAGCCGGAATGTCGCCCGAGATCGCGTTCGGGTCGGTCGCATCAAAAACCGAAACCAGGAAATCGTTCGTCTGTCGGGTCGCCGTCTCAGCGGCGGTGGCGCGATCGCGTTCCCGCGCCGCGCTGTCGCGCTCTTGCAGCGCGCGTTGCTCGGCGCGGATCGCGCGCTGCGATTCCATCATCACCTTGATGGTGAATCCCGCGACCGTCGCCGCAAACACGACTCCTGCCAACACCAATGGCCAGCGTCGTTGCAGGAATTTTTTCGTCACATAGCCTGCCGTATGCGGCATGGCGCGCACGGGCAGCTTGTGGGTGAGACGGGCAATGTCATCGGTGAAGGCATCGACGGTAGCGTAACGTTGCTCAGAGCGTATCGCGGCAGCTTTATGGAGAATCGCTGCCAGCTCGGCGTCTTGCTTGGCACTTGCATCCAATAGCTCGCCCAGCATCACCCCCAGGCTGTAAATATCGCTGACCGTGGTGACAATACCCTGCCCGCGTTGCTCCGGGCTGGCGTAACGTGGGGTGTAGGCGGCGGCGGATGGCTCGCCACTTTGATCGGCTGAGGCGTCAACACGATCGACCAATCTGGCAATACCAAAATCGAGCAGGATCGGGCGGCCTTCCTGGTTGATCAGGAGGTTCGATGGCTTGAGATCACAGTGGACGATCAACTGCCGGTGGGCGAAGGCGACGGCGTCGCAGGCGGTGGTGAAGAGTTTGAGTATTTGCGCGGTGGTAAGTCGTTGCGCTTTGCAATAGACATCAATGGCAACACCGTTGATGTATTCCATCACCAGATAGGGCTGGCCTTCTGCACTGGCACCACCGTCGAGCAGGCGGGCGATGTTGGGGTGGGTGAGCGTGGCGAGTAATTGGCGTTCGCGGGTGAAGTAGCTGAGGGTATCGGTGCGCGGCAATCCCTTGACGAATTTGAGTGCGGCGGTTTGGGTGAAGTGGCCGTCCTGGCGCTCGACCAGGAAAACGCTGCCCATACCGCCTTGCCCGATCTCGCGCTCGATTCGCCACACGCCTAACACGTCGCCGGGCTTCGGCAAGGGGGCGTTGACGCTGGCCAGCAGGTTCGACACCGGCTTGGAAATATGGGCGAAGGTGTCTGACTCAGCGGCGGCGATAAGGGCCATCACTTCGCCAATGGCTTGTGTGTCGGCCGAAAGATTGCGTAACTGCGTGAGGCGTTTGTCCGCCGGTAGATCCACGACCTGATCGTAGAGGCGACGAATCCGCGCGTAGTCTTCAGGCGTCATTGGCGAGTACCCGTGTGACCCAGCCACGTGCAAATTTGAGATCACGTGTGACGGTGGAAACCGAAACATCCAGCAAGGTGGCGATTTCGTCTTGCTCAAGGCCGGCAAAGTAGGTCAGATGCATAATCTGACCGCAACGTGGGTCGAGCGCCTCGAGCTGGTTCAAGGCCTGGTCGATGGCGAGCAGGTCGAGCGCCTGCGATTCTTCGCCGTTATCGGCGTTGGTGAGGGTGACGCGAACTAAATCGCCACCGCGTTTGTTCGCCGAGCGTGCTCGCGCATGGTCGACCAGGATCGAGCGAATGGCGAGCGACATGACCGCAAAAAAGTGCGCGCGATTCTTGAAATCCATGGGGGCCGGCATGATGCCGATCAGCGCTTCATGCAATAACTCGGTGGGCGATAGCGTAACGCTACTGCCCGCTTGACCCACGCGCCGCTCGGCGATTTTTTTTAGCTCACCGTAAACGCGCTCGATTACTTCGTTGAGCGCAATGTCACTACCAGCGCGCCATGCACGAAGCAGGGTGGTCAGGTCAGCGGCTGGTGCTGGTGCTTCTGGCAGGCTCATTTTCGTTGGAACGGAGACGTTGACGACCAAAGTATCGCAGCCAGTCTTTTTGTCAACGAACCTGGAATCCGGGTAGTGACTCAGTTTGAATTTCCGGCAATGAAACCCTTCTCCCGCTTGCGGGAGAAGGTGCCGCAGGCGGATGAGGGAAACGTTCGATCATATTGGGCATTGCAACAACGCAACGCGCAAACGCCGGGCACTATCGAACGTTTCCCTCACCCTAACCCTCTCCCGCAAGCGGGCGAGGGGATCATGTCCTTGTCCCCGAAAAGCTCGATGAATTTCAAACTGAGTCACTACCGGAACCCGCTGCGGCTATTGGAGTGTGGTGGAGAATCGTCGCCTGGCCGCTGGCCGCGTGCTGCAACGTCACATGTTGTACCTGGGCGAGATCAACGATCGGCAGACCGACGCGTGGCAACGATCGATTGAGTTGCTGGATGACGCCGGGCACGCCGCAATCGCTGTCATCGTTTGCCGATACGAGCGCAGCTGTGGTCGATGATGCCTCGGTGGTGCGGGCTTGGACCCGGCGACTATGCTGGCAGGATCAGGCTGACCTGCAGTCCACCGCCGTCGCGGTTGCTGAGCGTAATGGCGCCGCCGTGGGCTTCGATGATCTCGCGGGCCAGCGCCAGCCCCAGGCCTGTGCCGGCGCGCTTGGTGGAATAGAACGGCACCAGGGCGTTGGCCAGTACCGTCGCGCTCATGCCCGGCCCGCGGTCACGCACGCTGATACGCGCTGAGTCGCGCAACACCTCGATCTGCAACGACACCTCGCCTGCCGTCGAGCCGGACTCGTGTGCATTCTTGATCAGGTTGATAAGTGCCTGCTCCAGCTGGGCGATATCGAAGCGCGCGGCACCTTCCGGGATCTTTCCTTCGACCACGAAGGCCATCTGCGTGGACAATCGCCCGATGAATTCGGCCCAGACGATACTTTCCAGTCGCGGAGTCGGCAGCTTTGCAAATCGCGCATAGCCCTGAATGAAAGTTTCAAGGTGACGGGCACGTTCCTCTATGGTCTCGAAAATCTCGCCCAACTGATCGTACTGCCCACGCCGCACCAGTTCTCTGCCCGAATGCGCGAGCGAGGCCACCGGTGCCAGTGAATTATTCAGTTCATGACTGATCACACGTATCACTTTCTTCCAGGTCTGCACTTCCTGGCGGCGCAATTCCTGGGTGAAACGACGCAGCATCAGCAGCTCGTGCTGGCGGCCATTGAGCAGGAACGCGCGGCGCGCCAAATGATAGATCTCTTCCTGCTCACCACTGCCGATCGAGAACAGCCCATCGCCGCCTCGTTCCAGGGCTTCACGCAGCGCTGGATCGTTGCCGGTCAGTATTTCTTCCAGGCGCAGACCATTGAGCGGGCGGCCGTTGTTGAGCAATTTGCGTGCTGTGAGATTGGCATACACCACGATATCGGCCTTCGCCAGCAGCAGCATCGCCACCGGCGTGTTCTGCACCATGGTGTCGAGCAGCAACTCGCGTTGCACCAGGCCAAGGCGTTGTTCGCGCAATACCCGGCCAAGATCATTGTGCGCGGTTACAAGATCCAGCAACTCGTCATCGCGCTGCCAACGCAGGCCAAAGCTGAAATCACCATCGCGAAAGCTGTTTACGGTTCCGGCCAGCGCGCGAAACATCGACAAATGATCACTCAGCAATCGACGCCCCAGTCCCAATGACATCAGCAACGCCGTTGCCAATGTGATGGCAACGACCAGCGTGGCATTGTCGATCCAGCGCGGCAGCACCAACATCAGCAGAATCACGATGGCGGCCACCAGGAAAACCAGCGCGGCGACACGCCCTGCAAGCGAGCGCCGGGACAGGCGCCTGATGTTCACGGCAGACGACCGACGCCGAGCCGGTCCATGCGGCGGTAAAGGGCCTGTCGGCTCAGCCCCAGTTCTGCAGCAGCCTGCGCGATCACGCCACTGTTGCGCGACAACGCCGCTTCGATGGCCTCGCGATCCGGCTCCTGTTCGTCGCGCTGCGCGGGCACGGCCGCAGCTTCGCGCAGCGGTAGCCGCAGATCGTCGCGATCGATGACTGTGCCCTGCGCCAGCAACGACGCGCGCGTGATCGCATTCTTCAATTCACGCACATTGCCTGGCCAGTCGTGCGTGCGCAACGACTGCTCGGCCAACTCGCTCAGACTTTGATCGGCACGCAAAAAATGCCGGGCCAGCGGCAGAATGTCGCGCGGACGCTCGCTCAGCGCGGGCAGGCGAATCTCGATCAGATTGAGGCGGTAATAAAGATCTTCGCGGAACTGCCCGCGCTTGATCATCGCCGGCAGATCGGCATTGGTCGCACTGATCACGCGCACGCTGACCTGGCGCTCGCGGTTCGAACCCAGGCGTTCAAAGCGCCCGGTTTCCAGCACGCGCAGCAGTTTCATCTGGCCGGCGAGCGGCAGATTGCCGATCTCATCGAGGAACAATGTACCGCCGTCCGCGGCCTCAAACTTGCCCTCGCGCGCCTTGCTCGCACCGGTGTACGCGCCGGCATCCGCGCCGAACAATTCGGCCTCGATCAGCTCACTGGGCAGGGCACCGCAATTGAGCGTCACCATAGGCCCGGATTTCACCGCCGAATTGGCCTGAATGATCTCCGCGATACGCTCCTTGCCGGCGCCATTGGGCCCGGTGATCAGCACCGGCACATCGGCACGTGCCACCTGGCAGGCCAGGGTCAGCACGCGCTCCGTGGCGGGATCGGCCCAGATAAGACCGCGCAGATCGAAGCGGCGTTCCAGATCACGCTTCTGCTCGCGATCGGCGCGCAGCCTGCCGCGAAGTTCGCTCTGTGCCTGACCAAGTTCGAGCAGATTCTGGACACTGGCGGTAAGCCGGCGATCGTCCCAGGGCTTGGCCAGATAATCAGCCGCACCGGCTTTGACCAGTTGTACTGCGGCATCCAGATGCGTCCATGCAGTCAGCAGGATGACCGGCATGTCCGGATCCGACGCACGAATGTCGCGGAACAGTGCTTCACCCTCTTCACCCGACGTCGTGTCGGCAGCGAAGTTCATGTCCTGTATGACCAGATCAATGGACTCGTTGCGCAGCAGCGCCAGGCCCTGCATCGGGTCGGCTGCGGTCAGCACGCGATAATCCTGCAGTGAGAACAGGATCGAAAGCGCCTTGAGCACGCTGGGGTTGTCGTCAATCAGCAGTAGTGTCGGCATGGCCGGATTGTAGATGCCTGATGCAGGATCGGGGCATGAAGAAACAACAGTCTATGGCGCAGGTCGAATAACGGGCGCGGCCATCTGCCACGCCCGTGACCGCATCATCAAACGCTGCGCGTTGCGATCGCCGGCGAAACCTGGGCTGCACGCCATGCCGGGCCGAAAACGGCAAGCAGACCCAGCAGCCACATTGCCAGGGTGCCGACCATCAGATAAGAGAACGGCAACCGCGGCAATTCGATCGCCCCAACCAGAAAACGATTCAACCCCAGCGCCAGTATCAGGCCCGCCACGATACCCAACGTCGTGATAATCGCATTCTCGGTCATGAAGTAGCTAAGGATGTCGAAACGACGCCCACCCAGCGCCCGGCGAACGCCAATCTGCTTGCGGCGCTGATTGACCCAGAGACTGGCGATACCGACGATGCCGCTGGCAGTGATCAGCAGCAGGAACGAAGTCACTGCGATCAGCATCCCGGCCATGATGCGCTCACCCGAGTAGCGCGAAGCGCGTGCCTCTTCGAAGCCGCGCTTGCCCAGCAGCACGCGGTCGCTGCTCAGTGCGAGCAACGCCTTTTCCGCTTCCGCCATTACGCGATCGCGCTGCCCAGGTTCGGTACGCACCGAATAGCGCGTATAGCCATCGATATAGCGCATCGGCGCGATCATGCTGTTCTCGGCGTGTGGGCCGGCCGGTGCGTCGGGGGTTTGCAGCCGCTCGACGACTCCGACAATCTGTACCGGGTCGGCATCACTGCCACCCAGATAAAATGTCTTGCCGATGACGCTGGTCTCATCAGGATAAAGCAGCTTGGCCAGAGCCTGGGTGACGATCATCACCTTGACTGACGGGTTCTCGATGCGCGGGTCGTTGTCGATGACCTCCGAGGCTTCAAAGTCGCGACCTTCGATGAGTTTCAGATTGAAGGTGTCGACAATGGAATCGCCGCTGAAGTAATACGTCGCCCGGATATCGCTGTTGCGTTCGCCGGCCTTGGTGGTCAGGCCACCGATATTCCAGCTCGACTGCCCGAGCGGAATCTGGTTGGTCCACGCCGCCGAAGCGACGCCGGGTATCGCACGCAGAACCTCCACGTCCTTCATCTGCATGCCCTTGATGTCGGCGATGGGGCGATGCGGATAGAAACGGATCTCGAACAGGTTCTGCTCGTCGGCACCGGTCGGACGCGACGACGTCGAGAGGCGGTCGCGAATGATATAGAGCGCATTGGCGATGATCGCGAGCGTCAGCGCGACCTGGGCAGCGATCAGCAGTGGCGCTGTCTTGTTGCGCAGCATCGCGGAAATGATGGGACGGATTTCCATGGTTGTGCCTTTGGGAAGTCTGTGAATGAAGCGCAAAGCGCGCTATTGGCTTTTCAGCTGCAGGGCCGGTACCACCTGGCAGGCGCGCCAGGTCGGCAGCAAACCCGCCAGCACGCTGGCCAGGATCGAGAGCGCTACGGCAGTCGTCAGCATGCTGCCATCCAGTCGTGTGACCAGCGCGATGTTTTCATCCATGCTGCGGATACAGGCGAGCGCGCCCCAGGTCATCAGCAGGCCGACGCCGGCACCGACCAGTCCAATCACCCCGGCTTCAGTGAGATATTGGCGGAATACATCGCCACGCGTGGCGCCCAACGCGCGCCGCACACCGATTTCACCCGGCCGCGCGCTGAATTTCGCCAGCAGCAGCCCCACGGTATTCACCAGGCAGACCAGCAGGAATGCAAAGGCCAGCCAGGTGGAAGTGCGGGTGTCGTCGTCCACCACACCCTGGTAATCCATCCACTCGCGGGTGTTGCGCACCTTGTTGTTGAGCGGCCTGGCGAAACGGCCCAGCGTCTTCTGTTCGTTGACATAGGCCGTCAGGAAATCGCTGTACTGCTGGCGGTCCGAGGCCTTTTCCAACTCCACCCAGTACTGCATCCAGTTGCATTCGGATTTCAGTATGCCCTGGAATCCTGGAGCCGGAGGTGCGCTGAAACAATCCATGCTGCCGTTGCGATCCATCTCGCGAGCGACCGCAGTGCGTAGCGGCAGGAATACGTCTTCGCTTTCGCCGAAGTGCCCGCTGCCGACCAGCCGATAGACCTTGGGCACCGGATTCCAGGTATCGAGCACGCCGATGATGATGAAATCACTGTCGCTAATGCGTATCTGACGACCGACAGGATTGACGCCCTTGTCGAACAGACGCTCGGAAAGCCCACGGCTGATGACCACGACCTGGTTACCGCGCTGATCGTCCTGCACGCTCCAGGCATCGCCATATAGAAACGGCGTGTCGAAGATCGAAAAGAAATCACGACCGACAGCTATGCCCTCGGTGAAGAAAGGCGGCAGATCCGTTCGACCCGAATCGATGGCCGGGCGCAGTCCGTATATCGGTGTCTGCTTCGCTCCCGCGGATTTTTCCCACAACGCCATCGCATCCATATAGGTGAGTTGTTTCGGTGGCTCGCCATCATCTGAACCATTGTCTGCTGGCAGGTTGTCGATCTGCGGCACAAACAGGCGGTCACTCTTGTGCGGAATCGGATCACCGGACATGCCGTGCAGGATGGTCAATGTGGTGATGCTCGCGGCAACGCCGACGGAAAGCGTCAACACCATCAACGTGGTGAGAATCGGATTGCGGCGCAGGCTACGGAAGCCCAGGGTGAGGTAGTAGCGATACATGGGGCAATCCTCAGGCCGCTTCGGTGCTGGCCGATAGCGCGGCCAATGCACGATGGGTTTCGTGGGTCAGGTCGGAGACCTGTCCATCAATGATGTGTACGTTGCGCTGCGCGCGCGCAGCGAGCTCGGGATCATGGGTGACCATGAGAATGGTCGTGCCCGCCGCGTTGATTTCCTCCAGCAACTCCATGACGCCACGCGCCATGTTCGAATCGAGGTTGCCGGTGGGCTCGTCGGCCAGCAACAGTTTGGGCGAGCCGGCAAGCGCACGCGCAATCGCGACGCGCTGCTGTTGTCCGCCGGAGAGTTCTGCCGGGTAATGCTTCTGCCGTGACGCCAGGCCAACCTGGGTCAGTGCCTGCTCGATGCGGCGGCGACGCTCGGCCGCATTGAAGCCGCGGTAGCGCAGCGGCACGTCGACATTGTCGAACAGGTTGAGATCGGGAATCAGGTTGAAACCCTGAAAAATGAAGCCAATCTTTTCATTGCGCAGGCGCGAGCGCGCATTGTCGTTGAGGCCCGCGACATTGACACCGTCGATCAGATACTCGCCGCTGGAGAATTCCTCGAGCAGACCGGCGATATTCAGAAAGGTGGTCTTGCCGGAACCCGACGGGCCGGTCACCGCAACGAACTCGCCTTCGCGCACATGGATATCAAAGCCGCGCAGCGCCTGGGTTTCGATCATGTGGGTGCGATACACCTTGCTGAGGTTCTGCATCTTGAGCATGAGACTTCTCCTTTCGTGCTGCGATTATGTTGAGGCGACGTAGGTCGCAATGAATGTCCTGTCTGTCCGCGACTTCCCAGCTCCGCTGATGAATGCAAGTCGCGAACGGTGTTTTTCTCGCCTTATCAATTCACTTGAACGCGCTCGGCCTCGCCAAAACTGTCGGTGCCGGCAATCACGACCTGTTCGCCGGCATTGAGCCCTTCCAGGATTTCGATCGCGCCGACGCTGGTCGATCCGACGCGTATTGCGCGCTTGCTGGCGATGCCGTTCTCGATCACCCAGGCCAGACGCCCGCCACCGGATTCGAAGAACGGACCACGCGCTACCATCAGCACGTCCGGCTTTTCTTCAATCAGCACGCGCGCGGAAATGCGCTGGTTCTGACGCAGGCCAGCGGGTTTCTCATTGTCGAAACGGGCACGCCCAAGCACCTGGCCGGCGACCACTTCTGGAGAAATCGCCGAGAGTTTTGCCGGATGCATGACGCCTGCAATGGTCACTTCGACGCTCATGCCAAGACCAAGGTCGTCGGCATAGCTCTCCGGAATCTCGACCTCGACTTCAAGTCGCGACAGGTCGACCACGGTCATCAATGGCGTGTTGACGGCAACCACCGCGCGATCCACCACCGACAAAGTGCCGACGATGCCATCGACTGGAGAACGCACTTCCAGTTCGCTGACACGGCGTTCGGCATCCTGGTATATCAGGCGTTGGCGCGCGAGCAGTTGCTGTTTCGATTGCAGGTCGAGCACCACATCGCGGCCTTCGAGTTCGGCGGCGGCGGCGGCATGACGGGCACGGATTTCGGCACTCTTGAGCGCATCCTGCGCGCGCAGATAGTCAACCTCGGCAATCGCACCGCGCTTGAACCCGGCCTCGCCGCGTTGCAGTTCGCGTTCGGCACCCAGGCGAACGACTTCGGCATCATCGGCGTCGCGCTGCGCCAGCAGCTTTTGTTTTTCCGCAAGTATTCGCCCGCGACCCACCTGCGCCTCCAGCTCATCCAGTGCCGCGCGTTCGCGCTGCAATTGATTGCTCAACTCTTTGGATTCGAGCACCGCCAGCACATCGCCTTTCTTCACCGTGTCGCCCGCACTGATGCGCAGCGTTACGGTGGCAGCGGCCGGCGCGGAAAGCGTCGGGCTGACGGCCGCCACGATGCGGCCATTGACCACGGCATCGCGAATCAACGTGCCACGCTTCACTTCGGCAACGCGCAGCCGCTCCGAACTGACCGAGCGCTCACTCGACATCCAGCCCGCGATCAGAAAAACCAACAGCGCGACTGCACCCGCAGCGATGATCCATTTGGCGTGATGACGCAATGGATGCACTGCGACCCTGGATTCGACTGCGCGGTCCTGCGCGGAGGTGTCCTTGATCACAGCAAACCCCCGATCACGACCATCGTGATCGAAAACAGCATGGCCAGGGTGATCTTCAGGCGTGTGTGCAGAGCACCCAGGCGCCGATCAACTACAAGGAGTTTGGCCGAAACGAGTTGCGGATTCATGATGGGCACCGTGGAAGATGCTAGGCAAACGCATCATTCGTGCCAAATGCAACCCGTTGTTTTTATTTATTTTTCAATCTGTCCGGAGGAGCATCAACAGTGTTCGGCGTCCGACCGGACAGTGTAGGAGCGGCGTGAGCCGCGAAGCTCCTGCTCTGAAGCTGGAATGTAGGAGCGGCGTGAGCCGCGAAGCTCCTGCTCTAAC
>JANMUE010000441.1:0-2183 GCA_031391205.1 Lysobacterales bacterium
GCGGGGCTTGCTCCGCTGCTCTCGATCCATCGGCAAGCGAAGAACAGATCAAAAGCAGCGGAGCAAGCCCCGCACTACATGAGCAAAGCATGCTTTAACGTGTTTTATTTAGAGGTGTTGCCCATGTCCATTCAACTGTCCGAAGCTGCTGCCGAACGTGTGAGCGGTTACTTGCGCGACAAGCCGGGCTCTATCGGTCTGCGCTTTGGCGTCAAGCGCACCGGTTGCTCGGGCTGGGCCTATGTCGTCGACATCACCGATCAGATCGACAGCAGCGATGCCGTATTTGAGAGCCACGGCATCAAGGTATTGGTCAATCCCGATAGCCTGGCCCTGGTCGATGGCACCGAAATCGATTTCGTCAAGCAGGGTCTGAACCAGAGTTTTGCGTTCCGTAATCCCAATGTCACAAATGAATGTGGCTGCGGCGAGAGTTTCACAGTTTCGTGAGACCGGGTCGCCTGACCCTCAAACACAGGCACATCATCGACTTAGCCCTTTCAGGGGTCCACGCGCCAATTTGGTGCAGCGCACCCATTGCCTTGTGGATAGGGTCGTTAAGTCGCTGATTCGTCATGGGTTATGAATCCATGCTCCTGATTTTTATGGAATTTTCCGTTGCGGAGCAGACCCCCGAACGGCTAAGATTCGCGCACTCGGCGGGCTGAACTGCCGAGTACCTTGCCTCACTGCAATGCCAGGAGGCCATCAATGTCCAAGAGGAGTTTTCATGCGTCACTACGAAATCGTGTTCCTCGTCCACCCGGACCAGAGCGAACAGGTTCCCGCAATGGTCGAGCGTTACAAGACGCTGGTCGAAGGGGACAACGGCAAGATTCACCGTCTCGAAGATTGGGGTCGTCGCGCACTTGCGTACCCGATCCAGAATCTGGCCAAGGCCCACTACGTGTTGTTGAACATCGAGTGCAGCCAGCCGGTGCTTAACGAATTGCAGTCCTCGTTCCGCTTTAACGACGCCGTGCTGCGTCACCTCATCACCGTCCGCGAAGACGCCTTAACGGAAGTTTCGGTCATCGCCAAGATGAAGGATGAGAAACCCGAGCGTCGCCGCCGCGACGACGAAACCGGCTTCTCCGATGCCGAGTTCGAAGACGCAGCCGCCTGATCAGGACGAGGAATAGAACATGTCCAAATTTTTCCGCCGTAAAAAGTTCTGCCGATTCACCGCCGAGGGCGTGACTGAGATCGACTACAAGGATCTCAACACGCTGCGTCAGTACCTCACGGAGACCGGCAAGATCGTGCCCTCCCGCATCACCGGTACCAAAGCACGTTTCCAGCGTCAGTTGACGACCGCCATCAAGCGCGCGCGTTTCCTGGCCCTGCTGCCGTACTGCGACAACCACCAGGGACGCTAAGGAGCACATCCACATGGAACTGATTCTGGTTCAAAAAGTAAAAAACCTCGGCGCCCTGGGCGACAAGGTCAATGTAAAGCCCGGCTACGGCCGGAACTATCTCGTGCCACAGGGTAAGGCAGTTAATGCCACTGCGGCCAACATCGCGGATTTCGAGAAGCGCCGCGCCGAGTTCGAAAGCAAGGCCACTGGCCAGCTGTCGGACGCAAGCGCACGCAAGGAGCGACTCGAAGCTGCGGTGGTCACCATTCGCGCCAATGCCAGCACGGAAGGCAAGCTCTACGGATCGGTCGGTCCGCGTGACATCGCCGAAGCCTTCACCACAGCGGGTTATCCGCTGTCGAAGTCTGAAGTGATTCTCTCGGATGGCCCGCTCCGTCGCACCGGCGAACACGAAGTCCATGTCGCACTGCATGCCGATGTGCATTGCAGTGTGAAGGTCAACGTGATTCCGGAGAGCTAAAGGCGGAATAAACCAGCCGGCTTTCTTGGTCCGGTTGTGCTGCTTCAGGGAAATTAATAGGGCACCGCTGACCCCGGTGCCCTCTTTTTTTGTCTGCGATTCGTTGTAGGGCTGGCGTGTCGCCTGCCATCCACGGGCAGCGGTGGTGTTGGAGCGGCAAGCCACAGGCTTGCCCTACAGGACGATTTTAGGGCGTACTGACTCGCAGTGCCGATTGCACTGCGGCGAGTGCATGCAGGCGCGTGGTGTCATAGAGCGGTAAGGTCGAATCGCCTGCATCGACCAGCAACGAAATCTCGGTGCAGCCCAGCAGGATCGCCGTAGCGCCGGCAGCCGCAAGC
>JANMUE010000456.1:0-24828 GCA_031391205.1 Lysobacterales bacterium
CGTGAGCCGCGAAGCTCTTGCTCTGATGTTTGAAAATCAGAGCAAGAGCTTCGCGGCTCACGCCGCTCCTACATTGCCGATCGCCAATCGCTCAGGTCGTCTCGGATTCGAGAAACCGCGCCTCGTACATCAGCAGTTGCACGCGGTGCTCCTGGCCCTCGGTGAACTGCAGGCCGACATGATCGTCGCCAGAGCGTGCGATGCGTGCCGCCAAGCTGATCACGGTGTCCTGATCGAGCATGAAAAACACCCGTATCAGATCGGGTGGCGATGATGGCCATTTTTTTGGTTTGCCCAGGCGCGCACCGCCCTGGGAAATGTCCCAAACCTCGGACAGATAGCCCTCGTCTTCCAGCACAAGCATTGCGGCGCTGAACACATCTTTGCGTGGGTGTAGCCGTTTCTCGTTTGCTTCCATGGGTCCCCAGACTCCGGTTCGCTTCCTCCAAAGCAGGGCATATGCCACTGACCCCCGACCGTGACATAGCCCACATTCACATCCTTGCTCGTTTTCACATAAACGTCACGTCGTTTAGCTCAATCTTCACCGAAGTGAAAAGGAGACACACCATGACGGTACGTGAGGATACTCCGGGTCTGATCCTGTTGGTTGAAGACAATCGCGGAATCGCCGAAATGGTCGGCGAGTTCCTGGAGCGACGTGGCTTCAGCGTGGACTATGCCAGCGATGGCGTGACCGGGCTGCATCTGGCAGTGACCAACAGCTATGACGTGGTCGTGCTGGATCTGATGCTGCCCGGCATGGACGGCATGGATCTTTGCCGCAAACTGCGCCATGACGCCTAGCGCTCGACACCGGTGCTGATGTTGACCGCCCGCGACACGCTGGATGACAAGCTGACTGGCCTGGACGCAGGCGCCGATGACTATCTTGTCAAACCTTTTGAAATTCGCGAACTGGAAGCGCGGGTTCGCGCCCTGATCCGCCGTGATCGCCGCCAGGTCTCGACCGAGGTGCTGCGCGTCGCCGATCTGGTGCTGGATAC
Source organism: Lysobacterales bacterium (assembly GCA_031391205.1). Classification (GTDB taxonomy): domain Bacteria; phylum Pseudomonadota; class Gammaproteobacteria; order Xanthomonadales; family Ahniellaceae; genus 0-14-3-00-62-12. The sequence continues at coordinate 1,008 of JANMUE010000456.1, forward strand.
CGCAACGCTGCGCGCCACCCGCGGCGGTCGCGATCTTATTCTGTCGCCGATCGGCATTCGCCTGCTGACCATCCTGATGCGCGAATCGCCGCGCGTGGTCAGCCGTCGCGACATCGAACGCGAGGTCTGGGGCGATCTGCTGCCTGACTCGGATACGTTGCGCAGTCATCTCTACAACCTGCGCAAGGTGATCGACAAACCCTTCGACAAACCGTTGCTGCACACCATTCACAGCGCCGGCTATCGACTGACCGATCTCGACGCAGAGTTGGCCAGTGCCAAAGCCGGATAGCGCTTCACGCCCCGCGCGCGGCCTGCGCGGCAAGCTGTGGATCGCCTTTGTTCTACAGACGCTCACCATCGCACTCGCCACCCTGCTTGGGGTCTATGCCGCGATGGTGGTGCTGCGCGATGTACTGATCCAGCGCGCGCTGGTCGACGAAACCGCGCACTACTGGAAAGGCCGCAGCGAACGCGCAGACTGGCCGGTACCCAACACCTACAACATGCACGGGTATTTGCTCGGCCCTGGAACCGGACCGGAAACCGTGCCGGAAATACTGCGCGCGCTGCCGCCGGGCTTTCACGCGCTGACCATGGAGGGCGCCGATGAGCTGGTCTATATCGATCAGCATGGCGAAGAACGTCTGTGGTTGATTTTCCATCAGGAGCAATTACGCAATCTGGCGCTGTGGTTTGGCCTGGTGCCGCTGAGCTTTGTGCTGGGCGCGGTGTATCTGGTGTCGTTCTTTACCTACCGTGTATCCAGACGCGCAGTATCGCCCATCATCCAGCTGGCGCAGAGTGTCAGTGCGCTCGATCCGAACAAACCCGACTTGCAGGCATTGGAAGAAATTCGCCGCTCCAGCAACAGCGATGAGGAAGTGCAGACGCTGGCCGAGGCGATCGAGAGCTTCGCGCGCCGTAACGAGTCCTTCGTCGAACGCGAACGTAATTTCACCCGCGACGCCAGCCACGAACTGCGCACGCCGCTGACCATCATCAAGATCGCCACCGACGTGATACTCACCGAGACCGAGCCTTCGCCACTCGCCGAGAAAACGCTGTACCGCATCAAGCGTGCAACCGGCGATATGGAGTCCTTGATCGAGGCCTTTCTGATCCTGGCGCGGGAATCCGATGTCGGCCTGCCCAGCGAAACCTTTATCGTCAACGACGTCGCCGCAGGCGAAGTCGATCGTGCATCCGATCTGGTCAGCGGCAAACCAGTGCACGTGCGCTATCGCCAGGATGCTGAACTCAGCATCGAAGGCCCCTCACGGGTGCTGTCGGTGATGCTGTCCAACCTGCTGCGCAATGCCGCTCAATACACTGACAAGGGCGAGATCCGGGTGCATATCGGTGTCGATTTTATCGAAGTCGAAGATACCGGCAGCGGCATGTCCACCGAAGACGCGGCGCGCGCTTTTGATCTGTTTTACCGAGGCCAAGGCTCGCGGCGTGGCGGCCACGGCGTTGGGCTGACCATCGTCAAACGACTGTCGGATCGCTTCGGTTGGCCGGTGTCGATCGAGAGTGAACTGGGGCGCGGCACTCGGGCGAGAATTCGGCTGCCGAATGCGGTCGCGCGATAGCCTGCAGGGCAGGCCTGCCGCCTGCCATCTCAACGCTGAGGTAATGCAGAGAAGGCAGGCGGCACGCCTGCCCTACAATCGCACACCACAGTAAAGAAAAAGCCCGGCACTGAGCCGGGCTTTTTCGCGTTCGCGGAGGCGGCCTGGGCCGCGCTCCGAGAACAGGCTTACTGCTGCTTCACCAGCTCGGTGCGGCGATTGCGCGCACGACCGTCGGCATTGTCGTTGCTGTCGATCGGACGGCCTTCACCGTAACCGTTCGGGCCCGACAGACGCGAGGCATCGATGCCCTTGTCGGTCAGGTAGGCGTAAACGACCCTGGCGCGACGCTCGGACAGACCCTGGTTATAGGCGTCGGTACCGATCGCATCGGTGTGACCGGCCACTTCAACCTTCATCGCCGGATAGCGATTAAGCACGTCGACAGCCTGATCCAGAATCGCGATCGACTCGGACGTCAGGTCGGATTTGTCGAACTCGAAGTTGACACCGCGCAGATCGATGACGACAGCCTGCGGGCAACCATCCGGACCAACCACTTCACCCGGCTGGGAATCCGGGCACTTGTCGTCGGCATCGAGCACGCCGTCACCATCACCATCGGTCGGGCCTGGTGCCGGGGGCGCGGTATCTTCGGGCACCGGCTCGGCGGGGACGTCAGCCGGGTCGATTGCAGTCGGTTCGCTCGGGGCATCGCTGCCGCCAACGCCGAACAGCACACCTGCGGTCAGCAGGATGTCGCCAAATTCACTCTGGCCGGGAACAGTGTGGTTGTCGTAGTCGGCGCGATAGGCGAGCTCGGTACGAAATGCCATGTCATCGCTGATGGCGCGCTGCACGCCCAGACCCAACTGCGCGACCGGATCCCATCCGTCGAGGGAACCTGGGCCGAGCTGATTGTCAGCACGGTAGTAGCCCATGCCCAAGCCACCGAAAACATACGGACGCCAGGTCCAGTCGGTCAAAAAGTGACGCAGCGTGGCAGTCACATCGAGCGAGCTCGAATTGCCGGTGTAGTTGAACTGGCTGCCGAAATCACGCTTGGTGTAATCGACGGCAAATTCCAACGAGCTGTTGGGTGCAATCAGGCGACCGACGCCCACGCCAGCCAGGATGGACTCGTCGTTGTCCACGTAGCGCTCGTCGTCATTGAGCGAGACTCCCAGATAGGGAGCCACGTACCAATTGTTCGGGTAATCCTGCGCCTGCACGGACGCCGCGCTCAGTGACAATGCCACCATTACGCTCAAAGTCTTACGGTTCATCGGGTTCTCCTTTTTGATTTTATCGGGTCGACACGCCAGGGGTCGACGCATCGGGGCCAATTATAAATGATGCATGCTACAAGTCTGGGCGCTAGGCAACATACTCAAGCGACTGATTTTACTGATTTTTGTGGAAAAACGCCGAATTTTTATGACAATTGACGGGCAAAATGCATGGCTCAGCGCCCTCCTCCGGCGCTCAAGAAACGCCTGAGAGGGGACAGTAAGCTGTGGTACGTTGGGCCTCGGGACATCACTTCCGAACGGCATCAACATCAGGCTGCAAACAGGTCCATCCACTGATGTATCGGCATGGCCTCCATGCGTGCCGCATCCGAACAAATGTCGATGATGCGCGCCGCGCGCTTGGCACCGAACTGGGCAGCGATCGCCGATTCGAATTTCTTGATCAGGACCGGAATGCCCTCGCCACGACGCTTGCGGTGGCCGATCGGAAAATCGATGGAGACCTTGTCGGTGCTGGTTCCATCTTTGAAGAAGATCTGGATCGAGTTGCCGATATAGCGCTTGTCGGAATCGAAGTAGTCCTTGGTGAACTGGGGGTTTTCGGCGACGGTCATCTTGGCGCGCAACGCATCGATACGCGGATCGGCGGCCACGTCATCGTTGTAATGATCAGCATTGAGTGCGCCGAAAATCAGCGGAATAGCAACCATGTACTGGATGCAATGGTCGCGGTCGGCATAGTTGGCCAACGGCCCGGTCTTGTCGATGATGCGCACACCGGCTTCCTGGGTTTCGATGGCGATGCGTTCGATCTGATCGAGCTTGCCGGCAACCTGCGGATGCAGCTGCATGGCGCATTCCACTGCGGTCTGCGCATGGAACTCAGCCGGAAAACTAATCTTGAACAGCACGTTTTCCATCACATAGCTGCCAAATGGGCGCTCGAACTCGAAGCTCTTACCCTTGAACGCCACGTCGTAGAAACCCCAGGTCTTGGCGCTGAGCGCCGAGGGATAACCAACCACACCCTTGTCCACGGCGTTGAGCGCGTGGATCACGGCACGCCGGCAGGCATCGCCTGCGGCCCAGCTCTTGCGCGGCCCCGTATTGGGTGCGTGGCGGTAGGTACGCAGCACACCGTTGTCGATCCAGCTGTGCGACACCGCGGTGATGACCTCGTCCTTGGTTGCGCCGAGCATATGCGCAGCCACAGCGGTGGAAGCGAGCCGCACCAGGATCACGTGATCCAGGCCAACACGGTTGAAGCTGTTCTTGAGCGCGTAGCAACCCTGGATTTCGTGCGCCTTGATGGAATAGCCAAGAATGTCGCGCACGGTCAGCGCCTTGCCGCCTTCGCGCGCAGCCTTGCGCGATAGGTAATCGCCCACCGCGAGAATGGCACCGAGATTGTCGGAAGGATGGCCCCACTCGGCGGCAAGCCAGGTGTCATTGAAGTCCAGCCAGCGCACCTGAGTGCCGATGGCGAACGCGGCCTGCACCGGATCGAGCTGATGCGCGGTGCCAGGAATCTTCACGCCACCATGCATATCGGCACCAGGCACAACCGGCCCAAGATGCTTCACACATTCGGGAAAACGCATCGCCAGCATGGAGCAGGCCAGCGAATCCATCAACATGTAGCGCGCGGTCTCGTAGGCCTCTGCCGATCCGATGTGGTAGTCGGCCACATAGTTGGCGATATCGACCATGGGCTGATCGGGATCGGGACGCTTGGCGGAACGGATATCAAAATGCGACATGGAATCCTCAGCAGGCGGAAAAATGGGCACGTATTGTGCCAGATCGCCCTTTGCAGGAGCGGCGTCAGTCGCGATTGCCCGTGTTGCTGAAGAATTTCGGCTGTCGCCGCTCCTACCACGCCACTGACCTCATCCGCGGGTCGTTGCGTAGACGCTCGGTCAGGAAATCCATCACCGCCTTCACCCTGCCGACATGCCGCAGATCCGGGTGTGTCAGCAACCACAGACCAGAATCGAAACGCGAATCGAGTTCGAACAATCGCACCAGCCGTGGCGAGAACTGCTCTCCGGGAAGCAGGCAAATGCCTATTCCCGCCTCGGCCATCGCAGCAATGGTCGCCAGGTCGCCCGCGCGCGCACGAATGCGCGCATCTGGCACCTGTTCGCGCAGCCACGCAAACGCAGGCAGGCGCTGAAAGGCGGTGTCCGCACCCACAAAATCGTGCGCGGCCAGATCGTCCACGCCCCTGGGCACACCGCGCGCATCCAGGTAAGCCTGACTGGCATAGGCATACCATCGGATACGCGTCAGCTCGCGCCCTACCAGCCAATCTGGCGGCGAGGGCGTGGCGCGCAGCGCGATATCGGCCTCGCGCCTGGCCAGATCGAAGTCATCGTCCGAGGCAGCAATCTCGATACGAATACCGGGATAACGTCGATACAACTCGGGCAACCACGGCGCCAGATACTCGCGCGCCATGTTCGGCGGCAGTGTTAGCCGCACATCTCCATCCATCGCCAGATCTCGTCCGGCAACACGGCGCTCGATCGCATGCACGCTGGCCTCGACGGCTTCGGCCTCGGACCGGATCGAATCGCCTTCGGCAGTCAGCGCATAGCCTGTGGGCAGTCGATCGAACAGGCGCACTCCCAGTGTTTCCTCAAAGGTGTTAAGCCGCCGGAACACCGTCGAATGATTGACACTCAAAGTACGCGATGCCGCCGCCAGACTGCCGCCGCGGGCAATGGCCAGAAAAACCTGCAGATCATTCCAATCGAACATAGTGGGCCCGATGCGCTAGACCCGCGGGATTGTAGAGGGCGGCAGCACCGGGTTGCAGAAATCCTGTGGGAGCGGCTTTTGTGGGAGCGGCTTCAGCCGTGATTCTCGACGTTGCGGCTCATTATGCGAACGCGGCTGAAGCCGCACCCACAACTATGCAAGGTTGCACAGTCGACATGCGCGGCCGCTGGATCGACTGCGCGCAGGCGCAGGCGCACTATGCCGATATCCCCTTATGAGCCGCGCTCACAGCGCGGGTAATGCGATGACCCTCACGCCGCTCCCCACTCTGTTTCTGTCGCACGGCGCACCAACGCTGGCGCTACAGGACACACCCACCACACGCTCATGGCAGACACTCGCGCAGCAATTGGCGACGCCTCGTGCTGTGCTGGTGGTCTCCGCGCATCACAATTCGCGTGCGCCCACAGTTACCGGCAGCGCACATCCGGAAACCCTTCATGACTTCGGCGGTTTCCCCGACGCGCTGTACCAGGTGCAGTATCCGGCCGCAGGCGATGCTGGCCTGAGTTTGAATGTCCGCGAACATCTGCGTGCTGCTGGCTTTGCCGACGCCGGTATCGACGCCGCACGCGGTATCGATCACGGCGTCTGGGTGCCGCTGCGGCATATGTATCCGGGCGCGGATGTGCCGGTGATTTCGCTGTCGGTCAGCCCCTGCGAAAACGCAGGCTGGCATTACCGGCTCGGCACCGCGCTGGCACATCTGCGCGCCGCCGGTGTACTGGTGATCGGTTCGGGTGGACTGACGCATAACCTCGGTGCACTGGACTGGCACGGCCGCTCCGACCATGTCACGCCCTGGGCGCAAGCCTTCGCGGATTGGTTCATCGCGCATCTGCAGAACCAGGATATCGACAGCCTGCTGGAATGGCGTCAGGCAGCACCCGAACCGCTGCGCAATCACCCGACGCCGGAACACCTGCTGCCGATCTTCGTCGCCATGGGCGCAGCAGGCGGCGGATTCACTACCGAGGTCATCGAGCCGCGTTTCGACATGGGTTCACTGGCGCTGCACGGATTGCGATTCAATTGATGCGGCGGTCGATCACCGCCGACAATGCCTCGGGCGACATCGACACCACGGCCCTGGGCAGACGTTCGATCTTATGCACCAGTTCGACCAGTGCCTGATTCAGCGGTGCCGCAACACCCGCCTGGGTTGCAAGCCTGACGATTTCACCATTGATGTAGTCGATCTCGGTGGCACGGCCGCGTTGCAGGTCTTCCCACATGGAAGAGCGCGCCTGCGGATCGAGCTTCAACATCGAACTGGCAACGCGCAGAAACAGGCCGTCGGGTAGATCCAACACCCAGGGCACCAGCCACGGCGGCAACTTCGCGGCTTTCGCCGGACATATACCGGCGCTTCGCATCACCGCCAGTGCCTCACGCATCAAGGCGGCCAATAGCCGCCGATAGCCGCGCGTGGCCAGCTGCTGCCGCAGCGGCAAACCCGAAAGCGCATTGATCGGGTTGTTGAGATTGAGCAGCAACTTGCCCCAGAGCACCGCCGTCAGATCCCGCCTCAGCAATGTGCGCAGTCGCGCACGGCCGAGCAAATCCGCAATCGCCGCAGCGCCCTTGCCTGCGGTGTCAATCATCAGCGCGCCACTGGTACCGCGGTGGAAATGCGCATCGGCATTCCACACCACGTTCCACGGCACCATGCCCGCCAACACCGGGATGCCCGCCAACCCCAGACGCAGTTGCTCGGCATTGCGCACACCATTTTGAAAGCTGACGACGCGGCGTGCTGACAATGGCGGCAACAGCGCGATCGCTGCGGCGGCGGTCTCGGTATCGGCACTCTTCACCGTCACCAGAATCAGCGTGCAATCGGCTAGCGCATCGGCGGCAATCGCAACGTTCACCTGGCCGGGCTGCAAGCGAAAGTCCAGGCCATCTGCATCGGTCACGCGCATGCCATGCGCGGCGACTTCTTCGCGCAGACGCTCGCGCCCCAGCAGCACCACATCCACGCCGGCACGAATCAGGCAGGCACCGATGTAGCAGCCAATACTGCCAGCCCCAAAGATGCCGACGCGCATCGGATCAATAAGTAAGGCGCCAGCGCCGATACAGCGCCGCAAGTATCCAGATCGGCCCGACCAGCAGGAAAAAGATATCGCGGAAGAACGAAGGCTTCTTGCCTTCAATCTGGTGGCCGATAAATTGTGCGATCCAGGCGACGATCCAGACAGCCGCAGATATCCACAGCAACAGATCGCGCGGCGAATACCAGCACAGCGCCACCTGCAACACGCCAATCAACAGCATGCCCAACGCCAATGGCACCGACAGGCGCAGATACCAGACCACACTGAATGCCATCAGGCCAATCGACAGATACGGATGCACCCACCACAACAGACCCAAGGTCGAGAACTGGATCAGCGGCACACAGATCCAGTGGATGGCCTTGTTGGTCGGATTGCGATGCGATTCGGAGTACTCGCCCAGTAATTGATCCACAGCTCTCATGGTTGGCTCCCGGCATGGATACGCCAAGAATACGCCAAAATTCCCGTGATTAGCGCCGTCGAGCATGCGTTAGGGAACCTCTGAACAAGTCCGGAGCCGCGATAGCCCCCTGAGTCAGGGGGCGAAAAACCGCAGGTTTTGACCAGCTTCGCTGTAGCTCCGCTGTTGAAAACCAGGGTGTGGTAAGCAATAAGCTGTATGACGAAGTTGAAGTCGTGACTCATTCAGAGGTTCCTTAGGAGGGCAGGCGTGTCGCCTGCCTTCCCAACCAACCCGAACCAACAAAAAACAGCCAGGACGGGCTCGCCTACAAGCCCACCGCATTGCGGCGGGCCAGCGCAAAGGGAGAATTTCCATGCAATGAAGTGGGCTACGAACCGGTATTCACCCCTGCACTCGACTGTAGAAATCTACAGCTTGCCAAAACCAATAGTGTGGATAGCATCAGGTGCAACCCCGATAGAGAATTTTCATGGCAGCGAATGCCGAGCTCGCCGAGTCAGCGCCTGATGCAGATCTCGCCGATCTGGCAAAGCGCATCCAGGCGGGCGACGCGCAGGCCGAGGCACTGCTGCTATCGCGTTTCATGCTGGGTGTGCGGGTGTTGTTGCGGCGCCATGCGCACGGCGCGCCAATCGCCATCGATGACATCGCCCAGGATGTACTCAGCGCGGTATTGGAACAACTGCGCAAGGGTGGCGTCCGTGACGCCGTCGCGCTACCGGCCTACATCCGCACCGCTGCCATGCATCGCCTGCATGCCGAACAACGCACGCTGCAAAATATCGTGCAGTCACATGAATCCATCGATGGCGATGACCCGCGCCTGATCGCAAACAACAGCCATCCCGGCGACGAGCTCGATACTGCGCGCAAGGCCAGGCATGTGCGTGAGCTACTCAATAGCCTGCCCGTCGAACGCGACCGCGAAGTGCTGCGTCGTTTCTATCTGCAGGAGGAATCCTGCGAAACCATCTGCGCCGCCCTGGATATCGAAGCGGATCACTTCCGCCGCGTGATCCATCGCGCCCGTACGCGTTTTCGCGAAATCCTGACCAAAGCCGGCCTAAGCCCGGACAGCGAGTGAGACAAATGCCAGCCGCCACGCTCTTTACAGCACGAGGGGTAGCACACGGGGACGTCTATAGGAGTCAGCCGCAATGACTGCACCTGGGAGCAATCCGATGGCACGCTGGCTGGAAGACGTCTGGCTCAGCCGCTATCTCGATCGCGAACTGTCCGACGAAGAACAAACCTGGTTCGAGACCTACATGCTCGACAAACCGCATATCCTCGAACGGGTGGACGCGGATACGCGGCTGGGCGATAGTTTGGCTCGGGCAACGGAATCATCGTCTGCCAAGGTGTCCACTCCACCACACACCGGAACCACCCTGCGCGGCAAACCCCGTAGCCCCGCACTCGCCATCGCCGCCAGCCTGCTGCTCGGCCTCGGCCTCGGCCTCGGCGTAATCATCCCCGGCCTGCGCAATGACAACACCGCCATCATCGCCAGCCCGCCGCGGATCGTCTTCGACACCATGCGCGGTGCAGGCACCACCACACTCAGCGAAGCCGGCAGCGCCGATTCGAAACTGCTGATTGTCGATATTGCAGCGCCATTCGACAGCCGGATCCTCAGTGCCAACGCGTGGATAAATGGCAGTCGAACCCAACTACCTACACCGACAGTTACGGCTGAAGGCTTTATTACTTTCATAGTGCCAGCGGAATGGAAAGGCAAAGCAAGCATCGAAATCCAGTTCGGATTCGCGGAGGAAATGCGAAATGAATCGTTTGCTCTTTGACCTCTGACTTGAAAATGCACCTGATTAATTCCCATCCTCAGCCGAGAAAATTGCTCGCCTGACGTAGCATTTTTGTAGCACAGGGGCCGCGGAGGAGCATGGCGGTGAGCAATCGGGGCATCAGTTTGCGCAGCTTGAAACGCCAATTGAATCGGTAGGTCGCTTCACCCTGGCAGCGCCGCGCATATTTACGCTGATTGAACGGGTGGTATGCACCGCCGATGCTGCGCTTGACGTTGGAGAGCACGATGTTGACCCAGCGTGCACCATTCACTTCCGTAGCCGCGCGCCGGCCAGCGGTTTCCAGAACCGTGTGTGCGTGTCCCGCGTCGGCGAATCTGCGGAATGCGCCCAAGCCATCGGAATACACTTCGGTCTCTGGCATCAAGCGTCGCTCAGACCAATCCGTGATTACCTTGTTGCTGATGTTGGTGAAGGTGCGCACCGGCTCGATCACCGCAAACTTTGGGCGCTGAAGTGTTTCGTCAGTCTGCGCCGCGATCACAAACGCCTGCTTGTTCTTCGAGCCGCGCCCCGACTTCCCGCCGTTGCGCTCGCCACCCGGATAGGCGTCGTCAATCTGCACGAAACCCCCGAGTTTCCTGAACTCCTTGCGCTAGGTCATCGCCTGCATCACCTTATGCTTGATCCGCCATGCTGCGCTGTAACCCACGCCAAGATGGCGCACGAGTTCCAATGTCGCCGTATTTGTCTTCGTCGAAGTCAGCAAATGCAGCGCCAGGAACCAGGTCTTCAAAGGCAACTTCGTCGCCTCGAACATCGTCCCGCTGATCGGCGTCGTTTGATGCCTGCAGGCACTGCACTGGTAGTACATCTGACCGTCTCGCTGAAACCGGCTGTAGCGCCGACCGGAGCACGCTGGATAGCGGAATCCCTTGGGCCAGCGCAACTTGAACAGCGCGTGCCGGCACTTCGCCTCGGTTCCGTACTGCGCCATGAAATCCACCATCGAGGCAGATGCTGGATTTGTCTCACCGACGCAGCGGACCGGGCAATCGCGTCTGTGCGGCGGCCTGTCATCCACTTTTTTTCTTTCCGGACTGCTGGGCGGGCCGCCCGACTAGAAGCTTGCACCCTCCACCCACCTATGCGACTTTCGGTCTTTCGCAATCCGGAAGCCCCGCATGCCTGCCCTCCCCTACCCCCATCTGCTCTCCCCCCTAGACCTTGGTTTTACCACGCTTAAAAACCGCGTGCTAATGGGTTCGATGCATACGGGGCTGGAGGATCGGGCCAAGGATTACGATGCATTAGCAGCTTATTTCCGCGAGCGAGCGCGTGGAGGCGTAGCGCTAATGGTGACGGGCGGGGTTTCACCCAGTCTGCGCGGGTGGCTGCTGCCGTTTTCTTCGAAGTTGAGCTGGCCGTGGGAGGTGGCGCGGCATCGCAAGCTGACTTCGGCGGTGCATGAGGAGGGCGGCAAGATTGCGATGCAGATTCTGCATGCGGGGCGTTATGGCTATCACCCGCTGTCGGTGGCGCCGAGTCCGATCAAGTCGCCGATTACGCCGTTCCGGCCGAGCGCGCTGTCGTCGCGCGGTGTGGCGGCGACGATCCGTGATTTTTCGCGCACTGCGGCGCTGGCACGCGAGGGTGGCTACGACGGGGTCGAGGTGATGGGCTCCGAGGGCTATCTGATCAATCAGTTCCTGTGCGAACGAACCAATCAACGCAGCGATGAATGGGGCGGCAGCTACGCCAACCGCATGCGCTTTCCGGTCGAGATCGTGCGTCAGATGCGCGAGAAAGTCGGCAAGGACTTCATCATCATCTATCGGCTGTCGGTGCTGGATCTGGTAGAGGGCGGCCAGAGCATCGAAGAGGTTTCGACGCTCGCCAAGGCAATCGAAGCGGCGGGCGCCACCATTATCAATACTGGCATCGGCTGGCACGAGGCGCGCATTCCGACCATCGTGACCAGCGTGCCGCGTGCCGGCTTTGCGTTCGCGACTGCGCGCATCAAGCAGGAAGTGTCGATCCCGGTGATCGCCAGCAACCGCATCAATATGCCGGACGTGGCCGAAAAGCTGATCGCCAGCGGCATCTGCGACATGGTGTCGATGGCGCGGCCGTTGCTGGCCGATGCCGAGTGGGTGAACAAGGCGCGGGACGGACGCAGCGACGAGATCAATACCTGCATCGCCTGCAATCAGGCCTGCCTGGATCATGTGTTCGAGAACAAGAAGGCGACTTGCCTGGTCAATCCGCGCGCCTGCAATGAGCTGGAACTGGTGATCAAACCGGCCGAAGCAAAGAAGCGCATCGCGGTCGTCGGTGCAGGCCCTGCGGGTTTGGCCGCATCCACCACACTGGCAGAGCGTGGCCACAGTGTCGTGCTGTTCGATGCGGCTGCCGAGATCGGCGGCCAGTTCAATATGGCCAAGCGCATTCCTGGCAAGGAAGAGTTCTACGAGACCATTCGCTACTTCAAGCGCCGCATCGAAGTGACCGGTATCGAGCTGCGTTTGAACACGCGGGCCGATGCGGATCAGCTGGCCGGGTTCGACGATGTGATCATTGCCACCGGCATTACCCCGCGTGGCGTAAAGATCGCCGGCAGCGATCATCCCAAGGTGCTGAACTATCTGGACGTGCTGTTGCACAACAAGCCCGTAGGCGCGTCTGTCGCGATCATAGGCGCGGGCGGCATCGGCTTCGACGTGGCGGAATTTCTGGTGGCCGATGGTCACTCGCCGACGCTGGACGAGAAACTCTGGCGACGCGAATGGGGTGTCGACGATACCTTCACCGCACGTGGTGGCATTGAAGGCATCAAGCCGCAGCCGGACCCGCCGGCGCGCAAGGTGTACTTGCTGCAACGCTCCGAAGGTTCGCCTGGCAAACGACTCAACAAGACCAGCGGCTGGGTGCATCGCGCCATGCTGAAGATGAAACGCGTGGAGATGATCGGCAGCGTCGAATACGAACGTATCGATGATGCCGGTCTGCATATCCGCATCGGCACGCAGACCCAATGCCTGCCGGTGGATCATGTGATTGTCTGTGCCGGGCAGGAACCGAACCGCAGCCTGTTCGAATCGCTGCAGGCGCTGGGCCGTAGCGCGCATCTGATCGGCGGCGCCGATGTGGCGTCGGAGCTCGATGCCAAGCGGGCGATCGATCAGGGGACACGGTTGGCCGCAAGGTTGTAATCAACATGTAGGAGCGGCGTGAGCCGCGATGCTCTTGCTCTACTCTTGACGTGGGTCCGCGCTGCGCGCGGATGCTTCTTGCTGACCCGATCCGCTCTGGCGAAAGCGTCCGACCACAGGTCGGACCCACATGGCTCCGACATCAGCGGGTTTCGCTGAAAAGTTTGCGATAACGCGGCGAGAAGAATGCGGCATCCGGGGATTTGCCTGGCTGCAGACCTTTGGCGATGCGGATGTCGGCTTCTGCAGCGGATTTCTGCGATGCCGCCTCGACCGGTTGCAGCTCAAACAACGCATAGCGCGATGCCGAACGCAGCAACAGAGCGTGAAAGCGCGCTGCACCTGCAGGCGTGGAGTTCGCATCCGCTGTCGCTGCCTTGCCGAATCGCCCGGCGAGATAATCGTCGGCCAGGCCCTTCAGGATCGCGTTCAACGGCGGCGCCGTAGTCACCGGCGGCGTAGTCGGCGTTGGCGTCACCGGCTTCTGCACCACTGGCTTGGTGGGCACAGTGACAGGCGGCTTCTGCGTTGGCGTCTGTATGGGTGGTGTTACCGGTTTGGTCGGTGGCTTGGCCGCGATCTGCTTGGCCTTGCAATCGCGCATAGCCTCGTCGGCCACGCCTTTGAAGTCGTTATTGTCGTTGATGATCGGCGCCACCGAGGCGTCGCCAAACCAGCGCAGCGCCGCAGTGCAATCACCCTGGCGATAAGCCGCCAGGCCAAGATAATACTGCGGCACATAGGGCTCGAAACGCTGGCCGTAGAGCCGCGTTCGCGCCTGCGGCGCGCTCGATCCTTCCATTGCCTGGCGCATCAGTGTTTCCACTTCGGACCAGTTGCCATCGGCCGCGGCATTCTTGCCTTTGGCATAGTCGGTCTTGTAATCGGCAAGCAACGGCGCCGCCAGCAGCAGACCGCCGACCAACACCAGTAGACGTGGTAGTCGCAGCTCAGAGACCGGCACGGCGGCGATACTCCTCGGCATCAAGACGCGAGAATCGGCCAGTGGCGGTGGCCAGCGCACCTTGCTTGACCTGCACCGGTTGCTCGCTTGTCCTCCCGACATCGGGATGGCTGAAGATCACGCGATACAAACCCGCCGGCACGCGCAGGCGCAACGGCGTGGTGGCATCGGCGGGTAATTGCACCGGCTTGCGCGCGCTGTCGGTCACCGATTCGACGCGGCCCCAGGGATAGGCCACCAGGACCAGTTCGCCGGCACTGGCTTCCAGCCTGGTGCGCTCGGCCAGCACGATGCGTTCGCGCGTACGCAGCATATCGGCGGCAATTTTTTCCGCGGCGGCGTCGGTGGGAAAACGCGATCGATACGCATCGGAAAGTTTGGCCAGCCGATCCACTTCATCTACGCCCGACGCGGCAGCCAGGGATCCTTCCAGTGTGGTCAACAGGCTGCGACGGGCCGTCAGTACATCGACGTCGCGCGGGTTGGCGGTCAGCATGGCGCCGGAAAGATCGACGGCCGCGATGAAGTCCTTCTCGACCAGAGGCCTGGCATCGGCGGCACTCTGGATACGCTCGATCTGGTCGCGCCGACGTTGATCGCGCTGCGCTTCGGCGAGCTGCTGATCGAGTTTCTGCGCCAGCGCGGTCAATGGCTGATGCGTGGGATACAGCGTTCGTGATTCACGCACCAGGTCGATGGCCTTCTGCACTTCACCCTCCGACGCCAGTGCTTCAGCGGCCTCGGCAATGCGCGTCGGCAGATCGTCGCGGAGCTGCCTGGCTTCGCCGTTGGCCGGATCCTGACGCAGCGCCTCTTCCAGGAATTCGCGGGCGTTGTTGCGCGCAGGCGAAACGAACCTTCGGTCCATCGTGGCCTGGCGCGCGTCGCCGATCAACTTCACCACGCGCCTCTGATCGGCACTGAGCTTGCCTTCGGCGTCGGACTTGAGCGCCGTCGCGGCTGCCTGACCCGGCATCAGCCGAAGCGCCACATCGATCTGCTGCAGTGCTGCACTCGCATCTCCGGACGCAAGACTGCGCCTGGCGGCGGTGACCAGCGCATCCGCCAGGCGCGCCGTGCGGCCGGCCAGCTCGCGATGGTTTGGATCGAGACTTCGGATGTGCTCGAGCGTCTGCAACGCGTTGTCCGCGGCAGGATCGGTCAGCCTGCCACCATTGACCTGGCCATCGAACTGCGCATAGAAACCCGACAACTTCTGCTCCAGCGCACGGCGTGCGGTGGCATCCGTCAACTGCTTGCGCATCGTCACCCACGCCGGGTCGCCGCGCATCTGTGCTTCCAGACTATCGAGTTGCTGATCGGCCAGATCGAGATTGCCAGACTTCAACGCGTCCTGCGCCGGGCGCAGCAATCGCTGCATCAGCGTCGCCTGCATCTGGGTGATGCGTTTGTCTGCCGGTGCTATCTGCGCTGCCTGCGCCAACAGCGAATAGGTGCCATTGGCACCAAGATCGCGGCCGGCGGCCTGAGCGGCACGCGCATCAGCAATCAGTTTTTCGATCTTGACGGACTGCTCGGCAAACAGCATCGCCTTCTCGATCTGCGCCGGCAACGCCGCCACCTCCGTATCTTCGGGCCAGGTGCCGGCAACCACGCCCTGCGTGATCAGCGCGTCGTTGAAACTGCCTTCCTTGATCTGCTTCTGGATGCGCGCCTTGAGTGCCGCCAGCAGTACATCGCTGCGTTGCCTGACACCCGCATATTTGGGGGCGCGCTCGCGCTGCGTATTGAAGTAATCGAGGGCGTTGTTGTCGCCGCCATCGGTCGCCATCAACTTGTCCTGGGCAATGAACTTATCCACCGCGGAAAGGCGCAGATCGACATCGGCCTTGATCGCAGGATCGATCTCGGGACTCGGCCGCAGCATCATCCAGCCCAGCGCCAACACCAGGACCAGAGAAAATCCAATGGCCGCGGGCATCAACCAGGCTGGACGACCGCCGCCCGGTTGGGGCGATGATGGACCGGGCTCGGGTTGTCGCGGTGGTGGCGGTACTGTGGTTCGTGACACCGTCGCCGGCGGTCGCACCGGCACCGGCGATGGACGTGGCGCCGAAGACGCACCACTGGGTTGTGGCGGCAGTTTGCCACCCTGGGTGGGCAATTCGTGGAAGCCAGGACTCGATGGCTGCGAGCGGCGCCCGGTGACCTGGTTCTGCAGCGCATCGCCTACCGTCTGCGACACCGAAAATCCCAAAGCACGCAATTGCTCTGAAGAACTCTGGTTGGGGTCGGCCTGCAGGCGCGACCACAGCATTTCGTTGTTGACGACGACGGCTTTCAACGCCTTGGTGAACTCTTTCAAGTCGGCGAAGCGCTCATCGCGATTCTTCGCCAGCATGCGATCCAGGATGGTCTGAAATTCCTGATAAGGCGCCGGCAGCGGCGGCGGTGCCGTGGTCAGATGCGCCATCAGCACTGCAATCGGAGAGTCGCCCTGGAAGGGTGGCTTACCGGTCAGCAGTTCAAAAAACATTACCCCAAGACTGTAGAGATCGGAGCGCCCGTCCACCTCCAGTGCGTTGATCTGTTCGGGGCTCATATAGGTGGGCGTACCCACCAACATGCCGGTCTGGGTCAGGCGCGTGGATTGTGCGTCCTGCTGACGGGCAATACCGAAATCGGTGAGCACCGGCGTCGCCAGATCGCGGAACATGATGTTCGCCGGCTTGAGATCGCGATGCACCACATTGTGATCATGTGCAAACTGTAGCGCTCCGGCGATCTGCACCACGATGGCAACGGCCTCGCCCAGCGACAGGCCGGAGGCCATATGTTCGTGCAGCGTGCCGCCCTCGAGGTACTCCATCGAGATGTAAGTGGCGGTTTCGCTTTTGACAATATCGTAGACCGCCACGATATTGCGATGCGGCAACTTGGCCAGCGTACGCCCTTCGACGAGAAAGCGTTTCTCGAATTTTTCGGCGTCATCGATGTTGCGTCGCATGACCTTGAGCGCGACTTTGCGGTCCAGCGAGCTCTGGATCGCCAGATGCACGGTCGCCATCCCGCCGACGCCCAGCTCGCGGATCAACTCATAGCCGGGGATCTGAATGGGCGAGGCTTGGCTCATGGGGTTCGATATCGATTCCGCCCGATCATAGCATCGGGAAATTCCTTTGCAGCCAGCCCTTTGTGCCGGTTTCGCAGGCACCGTGCACCGATCTGCACCGCGCCCGAATCCTCTGCGCGCCCAACCCGGTAACGCGGCAGAGGATCCGAAACGCCTCTGCGGCGGCGCAGCACGAATTGTTCGAGCGCGCAACCAGGGGCATCGGTACTAATTCACTGGGTATGGGTTGGGAATCAGGGGACGCCGCACCTCGAAGTGACCGCCCGAACACGTGACGACGGCGAATGCACGCTGCCGTTGGCGCGTGGCCGAAGTTCCTGCGATTCACTACACTCCCGTTACGCCCGGTTTTGGCGTTCTGCGTGCTGCCCCGATCAACCATCAAGAGGAAAACCTCATGTTGAAGAAGTCATTGCTTGCCTCCGCCCTTGCGCTCCTGCTGGCGGGAAATGTGTTTGCCCAGGAAGAGGAGGCTGCTGCGGAAGAAGCCACCGGTCCATGGGAAATCTCGCTGGACGCCGCAATTACCAGTGACTATGTGTTCCGTGGCGTCTCCCAGTCCCAGGAAGAAGCTGCACTTCAGGCAGGCTTGAACTTCGATCATGAGTCGGGCTTCTACGCTGGCATATGGGGTTCCAGCATCGACTTCACTGCCGACTCCACCCTGCCGGCAGACGAAGATGGCGCCAATGTCGAAGTCGACGTGTTCTTCGGCTATGGCTTTGACATCGCCGAAGACTGGGCCGGCGATGTCCAGGTAGTGCGCTACATCTACCCCGGCACCGACAACGACATCGACTATGACTACAACGAGTTCATCGGTGCGGTCACTTATAACGACTTCATCACCGCCTCCATCGGCTACTCCTCCGATGTCTTCAACAGCAACGAAACCGGCATCTGGCTGGGCCTGAGCGCCAGCCACGAACTGCCTTGGTGGGGCCTGAGCATAGGCGGTGATATCGGCACCTACGATATCTCGGCCGGCAACGACGATGGCTCGGACTTCACCTATATGCATTACGGCGTGAGTCTGTCCAAGAGCTTCGGCGAATTGTTCACCGCCACCGTCGGCTGGACCGACACCGACAACGACGGCGACGTCTACTACGGCGAAATCGGCGATCCGCGTGTCTATGTCACGCTGGAAATGTCCACCGGGCTGTAATCGCTACAAGGTTCAACGAAAAGCCGCGGCGGGTCCGCGGCTTTTTTGTTGCCCGGAAACGAAAACACTGCGACCTTTGGCAGGCGTCGTGCATCTCCTTTACCTGTGAGCACCTCTTCCTTCGCCATCGAAGTCCCCACCAGCCTGCTGGATCGCGCCCGGCGTGGCGAATCACGGGCCTTTGAGCAGATCTACCGGCTGTTCGAGCGGCCGGTCTACAGCCTGGCCTGGCGCATGCTGAACGATGCCGACGAGGCGCAGGAAATCCTGCACGACGCCATGCTGACGCTGTTCGGCAAACTCGATCAGTTTCGCGGCGACGCGCCGTTCTGGGGCTGGCTGCGTCAGATCGCTGTCAACGAAGCCTTGATGCGGCTGCGCAAACGCAGGCTCATCGACTTTACCGACGAGGTGCCGGAGCAGCACGACCACGTCCATCCCGCAACGCACTGGGAGGGTCGCGACCTGGAGCAGGCACTACGCGCACTGCCGACGGTCACGCGCAGCGTGGTCTGGCTGTACCACGTCGAAGGTTATTCGCACGAAGAGATCGCCGGACTGTTCGACAAGTCGGTGAGTTTTTCCAAATCCCAGCTCGCCCGCGGCACCCTCAAGCTGCGCGGCCTGCTGACTGTTGCTGAAGAAGGAATGGCCTATGCCGGATGATACGCACCGCATGACGCAGCCAGGAGACTCGGGCGACGACCGCGCTCTGGGGCTGGCCCTGCGCACCCTGCCCACGCTGCTGCCACCGGTCAGCCCGCTGCCCCGCCTGCAGGCGCAATGGACCAAACAACAGAAGCTCCGAGCGCCGCTGCGACACGCGCCGTGGTGGGCTATGGCTGCCGGCGTCGCCGTCATCGGCCTGGGCGTGATGATGTTCAGAGGCGTTGCACCGGTTGTCGACACACCGACTGTGGCTGCCAACACCAGCCGCATCGAGCTACTGATGGCGCAATCGGCCGAATGGGAAACCGCGCTGCGTCGCTTCGAGCAGCAAAGCATTCCGATGGACGCCGGATCGGCCCTCGCCAGTGCCGAGTTGGAGGACATGATTGGCCTGACCGATCTGCAGCTCAGCGCCACCGAAACCGAAGCACAGGCGGAGTCGCTGTGGCAGCGCCGCGTCAGCCTGATGAGCCGGCTCGCCGAAGTCCGGACCCAGTCCGCATGGCAACGGGGAAGCACCGAACAGAATCCGATGCTGCTCGCCGCCGAATATCCCGTTAATTGAGAAGGATTCACGAAGCCGGAGCAGCGCTCTGCGCTTCATGAAAGTGCATAAGTGTCGCCTAACCCCTCCCCAACCCTCCCCGAACATCGGGGAGGGAGTAAAGGCCCTCCATCAAGCTTCACGCAAACTGAGATAACCGCCATGAAACTCCGTCATTCCCTGCTCACACTGGCCCTGCTGACCGCGCTGCCGTTGTGCGCCGGCGCCGCCGAATCGACCGACACCGATATGGCCAAGGCCCGCGAAGAGCTGAAACTCGCACGCGAACAACTGCGCGACGCCAGCAAGCGCATTGCTGAACTCTCCAGCAAGCTCGGCGAAGGCGGACCGCAGGCATTTGCGTTCCGCTATCTCAACGAACCCCATCGCGCCATGGTCGGCATCGTCATGGTGCCGGACGCAAAGGGCGTACGCATCGGCGCGGTGACGCCCGGCGGTCCAGCGGCCAAGGCCGGCGTGCGCGCGGGCGATGTGCTGACCACGGTCAACGGCAAGGCGGTAGCACCCCGCGACAAGGCCAACGATGATGGCGCCGTAGATTCGGCACGCGAACTGCTCGGTGAACTCGAGGCCGGGCAATCGGTAAAACTCTCGGTGCTGCGCGATGGCAAGAGTCTGAATTTCGACATCAAGGCAGAGCGGCGCGAAAGCTGGGATTGGGCCGGCATGCTCGGCTCGATGCCGGACATCGGCGCAGCGCTGGCGCCTCTGGCCAAGCTGCACGAAGGCGGTGACCACAAGGAAATCGAAATCATCATCAATGGCGAGCGTCGGGAGTTGCCGCCCATGCACGGCGGCCACGCACGGGTCTTCGAATTTGAATCCGATGGCGCCCACGGCAAGCAGGTGCAACGCATCGTGCGCGAATTCCGTCGCGGCGCGCCCTGGGCATCGCTGAATCTGAGCACGCTCAACCCGGAACTCGGCCGCTACTTCGGCACCGATCGCGGCGTCCTGGTTCTGGACAGCAGCGAGAACTCGCTGAAGGAACTCAAGCCCGGCGACGTCATCCAGGTGATCGACGGCCAGCCCGCCGACAGCGTGTCCGGCGTGATGCGCGCATTGGCCAGCAAGGAATCCGGTCAGACGCTCAACGTCGAGGTATGGCGGGATCGCAAACGCCAGGTTCTGACGGTGACGGCGCCGGAGCGCGACGAGTTCATGTTCTCGATGCCGGTTGCGCCACCCGCGCCTCCTGCACCGCCATCCCCGTCGTCGACACCCAAAGCACCGGCGCCTCCTGCACCGCCGACAGCACCCGGCCTGACGGCGCCACCTGCTCCACCGGCGCCGCCCACACCGCCCGCGCCGCTAGGCGAGCAATTTGCAGCACTGCTGGTCTGATGGAAAATTGTAGGAGCGGCTTCAGCCGCGATGCTCTTGCTCTGCCTTTGACCTTGAAGAGCGGGGCTTGCTCCGCTGCTTTTGATGTGATCCGGACGTTGGCGAATATCAAGAGCAGCGGAGTAAGCCCCGCTCTACAACGTCATAAGCAAGAGCATCGCGGCGGGACGCCGCTCCCACGGGTATCACCCAGGCACCATGCATCCGCTACCATCGCCGCATGGAGAGCAAGGTCGAAAGTTTTGAAGATCTGATGCACGCCGAGATATTCGCCGGCCTGTTGCGCGAGCACGAAATCCCGGCACGGGTAGAGAACACGCACACGCTTTCTGCCAACGGGCTTTGGGGGCAGGCGCTGGGATATTTCAAGGTCATGGTGCCCAATGCGCAACTGCTGGCAGCACGCGGAATTTTGTCCCGCTGGCGCGGTGGCGAGTTCGCTCTGGATGATGCACTGCCCTCCGATCCCGGCATGATGCCGGATCCCGGCTCCGGCTGAACGGATCGCGCGTGGACATCGCTTGCGCTCGCTGTGCTGCTGCGGTCTGTGTCGCCGACGTTGATCAACTGCTGCGCGCCGCCTTCTGCGCCCACTGCCTGACCATTGCGGAAGTCCAGGCCTTTGCCGACCGCGAAGCGGTGTGGCACAGTGAAGAAATGCAGCGTGCCAATGCTGCGCGCGCGCGCTTCGAATCACGCAAGCAGCGCCTGATCCGCGAAGAACAACAGCGCCTCGCCAAATTGGCAGAACGCAGCACGGTGGCGTCCGAAACTGCTGCACTGCCCGAGCACATTCGCCTGGCGATGCAGCGCTCGCGGCTGAAGCGCGCTGGCGACTTGTAGGGCAAGCCTGCGGCTTGCCTTCCCTGCACTGCCGCGACGTCCAGATGCAGGGTGGGTGCAACCCACCATTTTCGAACGTTTGATAATGGTGGGTTGCACCCACCCTACGCTCAAGCGCGAACGAACCGCCCGATCAACGCCAGCACTATCGCCACCGCGATCAGGATGCCGCCCAGGATCGGCACCAACATCAAAAACGGAATGCCCAGGACCAGCGCTGCCAGCGACCAGGCATACAGATCGCTGATCGACTCGCGCGCACCCGAAACCGCGCACCAACGCGCCACCAGATGATCCAGGCTGAGCTTGCCGGGGCCGGTAAACACCAGCGGCAGCAACATCACCACGAACAGCAACGGCAGCTTGAAGTTGCCGTGACCATCATCCGAGATTGCATAACCTTTGAGCAGATCCGACCACATCGACCACATATCCGGCCAATGCACCGCAGCGGTAGCAACGAACGTCAGAAACAGCAGATTGAACGCCCAGAACCGCGTCGCCAGCCCCAGCCAAAGACACACCGCGCCGACCAGTTCGAACCATGTCGCGATCTGCCAGCTCAACGCCGTGGGCACGATGTCGAACGGAAATGGAAATTGATCACGAATGCCGTCAAACCAGTTGCTGCCGTTGAGCTTCTCGCGTCCGGCCTCGAAGAATTCCCAGCCCATGACCAGGCGCATCACCAGGGCCGGCACCACCTCGCCGGCGCCGTTCAATCGTGCTACCAGATTCTGCCACGCGTCGATGACGCCGGCCTTTGAAAAAATGCGCATGCGCAAGCCCTATGTTCGTGTTTGGAAACGCGTTCGCGATTCTTCTTGCAGGACAGGCGTGTCGCCTGCCGTCTCAATGACTCGGCAGCGTTGCAGGCAGGCGACACGCCTGCCCTACAATGTTTTTTCTTATGTATACGCCGTAGAACTCGTACCGAGAATGATGTCGCGCTCGCGAAAGCGCTGCAGCATGGCCTTGGCCGCATCGCTCATCGCCTCGGTATCGGTATTACCCAAAGCCGCGACCAGGGCCTCGATGACATCCAGACCGCTAACGCCGGGATTGGCTTTCAACACTTCCAACAGTTTGAACGAGAGCGCATTCAACTCGGTGAACACGATGTCGTCGTGACGGTTGCGCGACACCACCAGAAAATTCGGTACCGCGGTCGGCTCCTGCGGCAGAAAATCCACGCGTACCTGATGCACCGGAAACCGATACTGCAGCAACCAGGCCAGCGGCGAGACCACGGGCGCGCCGTGCAATACATCTCCATTTCTGTCGTGTGGGACTTGATCGATCTCGGTTTCGTCCAAGGACAACGCCAGCTCGACCCACTCATAATGCGCCAGCTCGACCAGAAACGGAGGATCGCCCGCAGCGTTCGCTTCGCGCGCCTGCAGATAACGCTGAAATTCGCGACCGATCTCCGGGAACAATGGCGTGTGCGCTTCATGCTCGGCGTAGAAACGGCGCACCAGATTCAGCCAGTTTTCGCGCCCGAGAATGCGTTTGACCACCGGGAATCCGGAACCGAGCAGGTTTTCGATGTTGTTGAAAAACAGATCGCGATAAATCTTCAACCGACGATCTTCCAGACCTGGCGGCGGTGGATTCGCTTCGGGGTCGCGCAAATGCGCCGCAAACTGATACTGCAAGACCTTGAACTCTGGCAGCAACTCAGGCGCGGCGGACACGATCGGCCTCGCGTTTGATCTCGACCTGCGCCACAGGCATCGCAGCGATTTGTCGCTGCCTGATCTGATCGACCTCGGCCAGCAACTGCGGCAGCGGCGGAATATTGAAATCGCGTTCCAGCAGTGTCGGCATCACTCCGAACTCGCGATAAGCGACTTCGAGCAGATGCCAGACCGGCGCGACCACATCCGAACCGTGCGTATCCACGATCAGATCGTCAGCCTCGTTGTAATGCCCGGCAATATGACAGTAGGCGATGCGTTCGCTGGGCAGGCCGCGCAGAAAGGCGAGCGCGTCGTAGCGATGATTGACGCTGTTGACATGGATGTTGTTGACGTCCAGCAGCAGGTCGCAATCGGCCTGCTCAAGCACGCTGCGAATGAATTCGAGTTCGCTCATC
>JANMUE010000461.1:0-2497 GCA_031391205.1 Lysobacterales bacterium
CATCATCAACAGCCCGACCCACACCATTCGCATCATTAATCTCCACAACGAGTAGGCTGACGATTGTAGGAGCGTGCCATGCCCGCGAATCATGAGCGCGGGCATGGCCCGCTCCTACACATAGAATAACGTGGCGTGACATCCCGGCCTGCTCGACTTACGGGATTTCTACTACACTTGTACCAACCTATTCACCCGGCGGACAAATATATCTGCTGTTGTTTTCGATTCGTGTAGGGGCGGGTTTGAAACCCGCCTGCTTGCGCCGTGCAATTGAGTTCAGGCCGGCCGGTCAGTGCTCCAGACAAGCCCGGCATGACCTACATCCAGGTAGGCCGGTTTAAAACCGGCCGCTACGCAACATGTCAGATGTATTTTCCCACCGGGTCAATAGTTAAATCCCAACGCCGAGGTGCACCATGTCCAAGGGATTAATCGCGCTGGGGCTCATCATTCTGTTCATGTTGGGCGGGCTACTCGCGTTCTGGCGCAATGCCAAACTGCCCTTGCCCAAGAATCTGCCGCCACCGTTACCAGACGACGATGACGAAGATGAACAGTAGCGCCAACTCTAGTTGCGCCTATTGGAACTTTGTTGAGTATGAATCCCCTCTCCTTGTTAAGGGAGAGGGGTTGGACAGAAAGTCATCAGTTAACGCATTGCCGATGGCTGAGTATCAGTCGTGCTTGCCCTTACCTTTCCCCTTATCTTTACCGTGATTTCCTTTGTCGTGGCCGTGATCACCCTTGCCTTGGCGTTCCTGGTAGCGCGGCACGTAGACATCGTTGTACCAACGATCTTGCACAAAGTAGACCGGTCGGCCACAGGCGTCGTAGCGACCACAATAGTTCTTCCACTTCTTGGCATGGCCAGGCGGCACGTGCAGATAGACCGGTTGCACCACGATACCGGGCCGCACCGGATGAATAATCACGGGCTGGGCATAGACTAACGTCGGTCGCGGAAAATCACCGATATCAATCTGACCGTAAAACCCCGGCTGACCAATGCTGATGGAAACACCCACGTCTGCGGCGCGTGCGGAACTACCCAGCAAGACCATCACCGACAACGCCAACATCATGCGTTTCATATCGAATCTCCTCGCTAAAATACGTCTATTCACAACGGTTTATTAAATTACTACCCGACATGGCTTGCATCCGTAGCTACAGCCAATCGGTAGGATCAACACTACACTCAATAGTTGCACACTACAGCAATAAAACTTCAGGACGCCGGGATGCGGTAAGGCTGTAGAAATACGCCGACACCCAATCGCTCACACGGCGTGCAGACCGCCCAGGTTCGAGCATGATCGCGTGACGCAGCACGGTTACTGCAGATAAAACCACTCTTCTCCGCCAATTGACCCAGCACAAGCAGCACTAGAGCTCAAGGAAGCGCGCTCTCAGTCGATGTACTGAGTAACTTATGCGGGTGACCATGGGCCAATTGAACTAGACGCAACTTCAAGCGTAGGACGCGCTGCGTGCATCAAGAACCGGGTGCGCAACGCCAGTGACAACAGAATCATGACCAGTACAGCCGAGAAAATTGAAGAAACTGTCCCGCCGCTGGAAGCCGTTATGCTCCGCCTGGGCAGCAGTTCGGGTTTTCCGGCGCTGGCCGCCACCATCACGGATATCAACCGCATCGTGGCGTCGGATTCGGAAAGCATTACCAAGCTGACGCGGACCATCTTGCGCGATGTGTCGATGACCAACAAATTGCTGCACGTCATCAACTCCGCTACCTATGGTCAGTTTCACGGACGTATCTCCACCGTTTCTAAAGCCGTGCTGCTGCTGGGTTTCGAGGCCGTACGCAGCGCGGCCATGAGCTTGGTGATGCTGGAGTTCTCTAAAGGCAAAGCACAGGAAAAAGCGATGCAGGACGAACTCGTCGGTGCGTTCTTTGCCGGCGTGGTGTCCAAATCCATTTGCGTAAAACTGGCATTGCGCAACAGCGAAGAAGCCGTGATCTGCACCATGTTCCAACATCTCGGCCGCTTGCTGGCCACCTACTTCTTATACGAAGACAGTCTAAAAGTCGGCGAGTTGATGACAGGCGGCATGAACGAAGATCAAGCATCGGAACAAGTGCTGGGAACTTCCTATCGCGAGTTGGGCATTGGCATGGCCAAACGTTGGAGTTTTCCGGATAGATTGGTTAGCGGCATGCAATCGTTCTCGGCACGCGATATCACACCGCCAAAAACAGATGTAGACAAACTCAAGATTGCCGCCAATCTGGCCAATGAACTATATGCATCGGCGCTTTGCAGTTCCGAAACACAGAAGGCGTCGGCCCTACAAGCGCTGACCAAACGTTACGCAGGCGCACTTAAAATCGACACTGCAGAATTGACCGCAGCTATCGACGCAGGCCTTAAAGAAATTTCCGAATCCGCTCCCGCGCTCAATCTACCAGTCACCAACAGCCAAACGCTGAACACCATCAGAACCTGGGTCGGCGACAGCGCTGAACCTGAAG
>JANMUE010000462.1:0-1736 GCA_031391205.1 Lysobacterales bacterium
GGTGCCGATAGGCCGGTCCAGCCGCATCAATCGCGCATACGCGCCCAACGCCTGCTTCAAATCAGGTTTATTGCTAGCGGCCCACTGAGTGCCGATGCGATGTCGCAGCCAGCGGGCGCGTTCACGAAGAGTAGGGATGGAGGTGCGCATGGGCGAGCAGTGTAGCAATAGCGGCGAGTGCTTTGGTCATGGCGCGGGTTTGTAGTAAGCGGATCAAGCGACAGCGTAGGCTGTCGCGACCCAGCTTCTGGCGCTAGTTCCGGTCGCTGAGCTTGTCCCACAGGGATGACCTGCGGCCCTCGAAGCGTCCTCGGTCACTCATGGGCCGCTCATGGAAATCGCCAGCTTCCCGGTCGTCGCAGAATGCCACCGATCAGCCGTTGTAAGATGCCGCTTTAGCTCACACCGACTGCTACATGATCACCCTGCTTCCCTGCCCAAAATGCAACTCCACCTTCACCTATGAAGACGGTCAGTTGTTCATCTGCCCCGAATGCGCCCATGAGTGGTCAACCGGCGCAGTGGCCGATGTGGTTGAGCAGGGTCTTGAGGTGCGCGATGCGCATGGCAATCAGCTTAAAGACGGCGATGCCGTCACCGTGATCAAGGACCTGAAAGTCAAAGGCTCCTCGCTGGTGGTGAAAGTGGGCACCAAGGTAAAAGCTATCCGCCTCGTCGAAGGAGACCACAACATCGATTGCAAAATTGACGGTATCGGCGCCATGCAATTGAAGTCGGAGTTTGTGAAGAAGGCGTGACCACCGGTGGATTCGTCATGCGCCTGAAGGACGAAGTGACGCTTTAGCCAAGACTCTCGAAGCCCGCCAAAATGGTGTGTACACTACACACCATGAATAGTCGCGACCTGATCAAGGAATTGATGGGAGATGGATGGACCCTGCGGCGATCCAAAGGGAGTCACCATCAGTTTGCGCATCCCAATAAGCCCGGCGCGGTAACCGTGCCCCACCCCAAGAAAGAGTTGGGCAAGGGTTTGGTCAATGCCATTCGCAAGCAGGCTGGTTTGAAGAGGCCGGTTTGAATAGAGGTCAATCATGCGTTATCCAGTAGCCATTGAATCGGGAGATGCGCGTCATGCGTATGGCGTGGTCGTGCCCGATCTGCCGGGCTGTTTTTCAGCCGGCGACACGATGGATGAGGCACTGGCCAATGCGCAGGAAGCGATTCTGCTGCATCTGGAATGCTTGTTGGATGACGGTAAAGCCATTCCGAAACCAAGCACTATCGAGAAGCTACGCCGCAAACGGGAGTTCAAGAACTGGACCTGGGCCGTGGTGGATGTGGATATGAGCCAGCTCGGTGATAAAGCCGCACGTATCAATATCACGCTGCCGCAACGCATTCTGCGTGCAGTAGACAGTCATGCGCGCCGTATGGGTGAGAGTCGTTCTGGGTTTTTGGCGCGGGCTGCGGTGGATGCGATGCGGAAGTAGGTCTATTAGGAACATCGAGTTCGGCTTAAGAGAGATTCATTTGACTGGAAGGCTTGCGTGAAAATCTACTCCTGGAACGTCAACGGCATCAGAGCCGTGCTGAAGAAAAATTACTTCTATCCATTCCTGGAGAAGCACCAGCCGGACATTCTCTGCCTGCAGGAAACCAAAGCCGAGCGTGGACAGGTGGAAGTCGATTTGCCGGGCTATGTGGAGTATTGGAACTCGGCGGCTAAGAAGGGCTATTCGGGAACGGCGATCTTTTCCAAGACCGAACCGCTG
>JANMUE010000471.1:0-16650 GCA_031391205.1 Lysobacterales bacterium
CTTTTCAAACCTGACTATTACACCCGGTCGCCCATCTGGATCGAACTATGCCAGCTCTTCGCGCGGCGACATCAATGCCGCTGCGAACGCCGCCAGCAGCCACCAGAACAACAGCCCCCAGAAACTGGAATAGAACGCCAGGTGGGTGTTGAGCGGAAAGCACATCGACAGCAGCGCCCATCCCCAGGGCAGTGCGCGCGAGCGCGCTTCCCCGGATGCACTCGACCATCGCCGCAGCAGTAGTACCAGAGCAGCGAGCCAGCTCAGCAAACCAATGACTCCGGTTTCGGTCCAGATTTCCAGCACGATCTGATGCGCATGCAGTGCATAGCCATCGGGTGTCGTCAGCCAGATATCTCCAGCACCCGCATAATCGGCATAGGCATAGCGGAACGCACGCACGCCCACGCCATTGACCGGATGTGCCAGCCCCATGTGCACTGAAGTGCTCCAGATCGGCAGACGGTGCGCCAACGCGGCATCCCAGTTGGCTTCAGTGCCGCCTAGCGCTTGAAGACTGCGATCGACACGCGCCTGCAGTCGATCCGAGAACGCGTAACTGCCTGCAAACACCAAGGCGCCAAGCACTGCGGTGGCGATGCCGATCTGCAGAAAGCGGCGTGGCGAGCCGGCAGTTTTCCACAGCACAGCCAGGGTGACGATGGCGAAGCTCACCCATGCCGCACGTGCGCCCGCCAGCAGGATGGCCGCTGCCAGCAACGCCCATCCTGGGACCAGTGCGACCCAACCCCAACGCTGCCACAGCCACCACAACGACAACGGCGCCAGAGTCGCAAGCACCGGGCCCAGCTTGAGGTTGTCATCACTGAAAATACCGCTCACGCGATCACTCTGCGTCGCACCGCCCAGGCCTACGCCCAGACTGGCCTGCAGCAGAGCATCGACAGCCCAGAGCAGGGCCAGAACGGCGCTGGCCGAACCCAGCCAGCTGCGTGCACGCTCATCCTGCAGGGCGATCAACACGAACCAGCCGAATGGAAGAAAACGCAGATCTGCAGCAACTTCGAGCCAGGATTTCTCCGGCGCCACACTGTCGATCGCGGACAGCAACTCCGGCACCCAGTAGCCAAGGAACAAGAGACCGATCAGCCAGCCCTTATCCAAACCAAAAATCACGCTGCGGTGTCGCCATGCATCGATCAGACCGATAAAAGCCGCCAACAGCAGAGGTAACTCGGATGTGCTGCCGAACGGCAGCAGCAACAGGATCGCAAACAACAACCAGGCACGCAGGATGGAAGCAGCCTGCGCAGTCATCGCGCCACCTCATCGAGCAGCTCTTGATAAACCGCGAGCGTGGCCGCCTGCATCTGTTCAAGCCGGTAATGCGCAAAGACTGCGGCCGCTGGCGCCTTGGTCAGAAATTCTTGCGCACGCAGCAGCAGGGAGTGCGCGTCACCCAGCGCGACGCGACCGCTGGGGTAAAGTTCGGTCAGCAGTTCGTCAACACCGCCGTGCGACCAGCCAATTACCGGCACACCCAGGTTCAACGCCTCAACGACGGTGCGACCGAACGCCTCAGGCTTGCGCGACAGCTGCAGCACGAATGCGCTCTGCGACATCACGTCGCGCACATCCGAACGCGGCGGAGTGATCACCAGGGAATCAGCAACGCCCAGACGCATGGCTTCGCTGCGCAATTCGTCGACATAAGTACTGCGGTCAGCCTGTTCGGCACCGAGCAGGATCAGCACGACGTTGGAGCCTGCGGCACGCAACGCCGCCAGCAGACGCAGCGCATCATCATGGCCTTTCAAGCGCGTGCCGCGGCCAGGAAGGCAAATCCAGCGACGCTCCGCCGCTATCGGATACTCGGCCTCAAACGCCGCACGCCATGCGGCCGAGGCCCGGTAGCCGTGCGCAAACCGCTCCGGATCCAGGCTGCGCGGAATGACCCGGATTTTTCCAACCTGTGTGTCGGGATAATGCTGGGTGATGTGATCGCGGACCGTATTGGACACCGCGATCACGCGTTCGCCACGCATCATCACGCCGCTGTATCCACCGACCGAGTTGAGGCCGTGCACCGTCGTGACGAAGCGTGGCCGTCGCCCGCGCATCGACTTCCATGCCAACCAACCCAACCAGGCCGGCAGGCGCGAGCGCGCATGCACGATGTCGACCTGTCGAAACAACCGGCGCAGCGCCACAACATGACGCAACGACCATAGTGATTTGTGTCCGATATCGAGTCTGATGTGCTCTGCGCCGATGCTCGATAGTTCGGACTCCAACCGCCCTCCCGCAGAAACGACCAGTGCGCGATGGCCGGCACGGACCAGGGCTTCGGAAATCTCGATCACCGCGCGCTCCACGCCGCCTGAGTTCAGGGCCGGCACGAGTTGGATGACGGTAAAGGGTCGACTCACGATCGCGGCGCAGCGCGCCAACGGGATCGAATCAGGCTGCACACTTGAACAATGCCCCGCAATAGGGGCACTTGGCTTCGCCACCGGCCTCAATGGGCAGGTAGACGCGCGGATGCGAGTCCCAGAGATGCATGGCGGGCGTCGGGCAGCTCAGCGGCAGATTGGACGAAGTGATTTGATAAACGCGCTCGGCATTGGCCGGCTGGAGTTTTGCAGAGGCGGGATCGATACGGGACATGTTCACTCCAGTGCTGAGCTGGGGATTTTACCTGAGACCCTGCACTGCAGCGAATCTAAAGTGAAAAACGCAGCGCACATAGGGCAAACGGGACCGGCATGCCGGTCCCGTCGCATGGATCGCGGTAAAGACAGTGCGTTACTTTTTCTCTTCCACTTTGGCGGCCGGCGCCGGCAGGTTCTGCACCGTCTCGGCGTCGATGCGAATCTTCACCACTTCACCGAGCGCACCGGGATAGGTCGTGATACCAAATTCGGAACGCTTGATCTCGCCAGTGGCGCGGAATCCTGCAGCTGGCACCTTGCGAAACGGGTGCGCGGCTATCGTGCGCATGCTGGCATCCAGAGTCACGCTCTTGGTGACGCCATGCAAGGTCAGATCACCCGTCAGTTTGAACGTATTGGCACCCGTCGCTTCCACGTTGGTGCTCTTGAAGGTGATCTCGGGAAACTTGCCGGCATCGAAAAAATCCGGCGTACTCAGATGTTCGTCCAGCTTGTCCACGCCGGTGTCGATGCTGGAAGTATCGATTTTCACCGACACGCTGGATTTGCTCACATCCTTCACA
This sequence comes from Lysobacterales bacterium, assembly GCA_031391205.1. GTDB lineage: Bacteria > Pseudomonadota > Gammaproteobacteria > Xanthomonadales > Ahniellaceae > 0-14-3-00-62-12. The sequence goes on from JANMUE010000471.1 coordinate 3,197, forward strand.
TCAAGCTGCAACTCGCCTTCGAACTTGCGAAAAACTCCGTGCATCTCGGACAGACCCATATGGTCAATCGTGTAGCTGATGCTGGTGTGCGAGGGATCAAACGCGTAGGGCTCGGCGGCAAAGCTCGGCGATGCGACTGCGACAAGCGAAAGGGCGGCAAACAGGGTATGGCGCATAAGGGTCTCCATAGCGGTGGATGTTGACGTTAAAGAGCCGGGTAACCCGGCGATCAGCTATTCCCTGCCCGGTAATCGGGAAGGGGTTGAAAATATTGAGCAGCGCGGCGATCAAGTTCCTGCTGCGGAAGTTTTGTATCCCGCAGCGGAGCTGTCAGAGGATCTGACAAGCTTCCTCGAAGCTCAGGCGCGGACTGCGCGGGCGCAGCGTTTCGCGTTTTCCATAACCTATGTTGATCAAGAAATTGGAACGCACCGACGTATCGGCGAAGAACTCACGATCCACACCGTCGTTGTTGAAACCCGACATCGGGCCGCAATCCAGACCCAGCGCGCGCGCCGCCAGAATCAGATAAGCGCCCTGCAGACTGCTGTTACGGATCACGGCAGGCAACAGTTCCTCTGCAGTCTTGTTGGAAAACCACGAACGCGCATCGGTATGCGGAAACAACTTCGGCAGCTTGTCGTAGAATTTCATGTCCATGCCGACGATGGCCGTCGTCGGCGCCGCCATGGTTTTGGCCAGATTGCCCTCATCAAGGAAAGGCGCCAGTCTCGCTTTTGCTTCGGGAGTGCTCACAAAAACGATGCGCGCCGGCGACATGTTGGCTGAAGTCGGCCCCATGCGTGCAAGATCCCAGATCTGGCGCAACACGTCATCAAGCACCGCACGTGTTTGCCAGGGATCGGGATTGGAGGCGAACGTACGCGCCTCCAGGAAAAGTTGGTCAATGGCGTCGGAACCAAGAGGTGTATTCATAGGTGGCTAGCCTAGCGGCTCACGCCGCAGATCGGGAGAACGCGGCTGCAAGGTGCGCATGCAGGATCGCAAACGCCTGGTGTGTGCCGGATCATGGCACTCCCTCCTCGCGCCAAACCGCGGGCTGGCGCTACGCTTGCCAGAATGAGCGATCTGCCCCCGCCACGCATCTGGACCCTGACCGACGAACGTGCCGGCAATCTGCATCAGGCTCAGGCGTTGGCAAGGGCAATGGGGGGCGCCGATCACCACGTCGTGCTCAGGCTACCTGCACCCTGGCGCTGGCTGGCCCCGCACGGCGTGATCGGTGCGCTAGCTCGAATGCACCTGCCCGGTGACTCGTCGTGGCCCGACATCGCCATCGGCTGCGGGCGCCAGTCGGCACTGGCGTTGCGTGCGCTCAAACGTCATCGCAGGGTTTTCACCGTCCAGGTTCTCGACCCCCGATTCGATCCCGGAGCCTATGACATCGTCGTAGCACCCGCACATGATCTGCTGGCCGGTGACAACGTCATCCGCTCGATTGGCGCCGTGCATGGCATCGATGACGAATGGCTGATCCATGCAAAACGGGAGTTTTCCGATCTCGCAACGCTGCCGCGCCCACGGTTCGGTGTATTGATCGGTGGCCCGCATCGCGAAGCACCGTTGAGCGAGTCTGCCGTTCTGGCATTGTTGGACGATGTCGGCAAACTGTCGGCTAACGCGGGTGGCAGCCTGCTGGTCTGCGGCTCGCGTCGAACGCCTGAGTCATGGCGACCGCTGATTCGCACACGCGTCATCGAGTTGGGTGGGCAGGTCTGGATGGACCCGAGCGACGGCGTCAACCACTACCGCGGATGTTTGGCATATGCCGATCGTCTTTTCGTCACTGCCGATTCGGTGAATATGCTCAGCGAAGCCTGCGCCGTGGGCGTGCCGGTGGTGAGCGATCAGCGTGGCGGGTTGAGCGGCAAACTGTCCCGATTCCACGAAGGATTGCAGCGGGCGCATCTGCTCAGTTCCGTGCAGCAGCCCTGCGCGCCCCCTGTGCCGCTGCGCGAGACCACCGGTATAGCCGATCGAATCCTCAGTCGCTGGCGCGCCTCAACCAGCGACTGATTCACGATCGCTGAAGCCGGCGCGATGAATGATGTGCGTGACCGCATCAGTCAGAGAGGCCACCTCGTCATTTCTTGCGATCACACGTGGCGATGCGTCGAGTGCGCAATCCAACGCGCGCTCCAACCACACCGCATGCGCCTGCGACAACAACTGGCCGTCATTCGATTCGACCAGTCCGCTATGAACCAGAGCGTCGATCAGATCGGGGGTACTCGCCGCACTGACAATGGCTGGATGCTCAGCTGCATGCATCAACACCAGCCCCTGCAGCAGGAATTCGATATCGACCAGGCCGCCGCGTCCCTGTTTCAAGTCGAAACGCAGGCCGTCGCTGCGATCCAGTTCACGGCGCCAGCGCGCGCGCATTCGACCGACTTGCTGACTGACTTCCTCCGGCGTGCGCCGCTGCTGCAACACTTCTGTGCGCACCGCGGCAAAGGCTTCGGTCAGCGCGAGCGGACCCGCCACCACACGCGCTCGAACCAGGGCCTGGTGTTCCCAAACCCAGGCACGCTGCAATTGATATTCGCGAAAAGCATTCAAGGGCGATACCAGCAAACCCTTGGCACCATCCGGCCGCAACCGCACGTCCACCTCATAAAGGGACCCGGCATGCGTAGGGGTGCTCAACCAATGCAGAACCCGCTGCGACAGGCGCGCAACATAGCGCCCGCCTTCTAGCGGGCGAGCACCTGTGCTGACCGAGGCCGCCACCTCAGGGTCAAACAGGAAGACCAGATCCAGATCAGAACCAAAGCCGAGTTCCGACCCACCGAAGCTCCCATACGCGAGTATCAACAGAGCATCGGGAAACACGCCATGCTGCAATTCCAGATCGCGCCTTGCGAGGCTCAGCACGCGCCGCACACAACGTTCCGCGATCGAAGCCAGAATCGCGGCCGTCACCTGCGCGCTCAGGCGCCGGTTCGACCAGGCCAAAGCAGTACGAAACACTGCGCTCTGCCGCGCTTCATGCAAAGCCGCCAACTCTGCCTCGACGTCGCCCTCCGCTACGCGCGCAAGGCTATGCACAAACAATCGATCGATGTCCTGGTCCTGAATGACATCGGCTTCAATACGACCGTCCAACAAGTCATCGAGTAGAAGCGGATGCGCGATGACACGTTCGGCAAGGAAGGCGCTGCGCGCGAATACCGCAGCCACACGTTCACGGGCAGCACGTCGCTCCGCCAAAAGCGCCAGATAACTCGGACGCCCAGCGATTGCCTGCAGCAAACGCAGCACTCGCAAAGCCGCCACATCGGGTGACTGGGTCTTCTTGGTTGCCAACATCAACAGCGGCAGTGCGCGCTCGAAGCGTTCGCGGGCGCGTGTATCCAATCTGCGTACCTGCAGGCTGCCAAGAAGCTGAGTGACAGCCTCACGTACTTCGACCGAAAACTCGGGAAGATCCAGCGTCGGTGGCGCCTCGGGGGTTTCGCCAGCCCGCAGCCGCCGCCCGCGTTCCGGAGCATCCAACGTCCTCTCGAACAGTGCCTGCACTTCACTACGGACTGCATCGATGCGTGCCTGCAACGCCGCAAGATCAGCGAACCCCAGCGCCAGCGCAACCCGTATTGCGTCGATCGGATCGCCAGGCAAAGCATGCGTCTGCTCATCGGCAAACATCTGTGCGTGGTTCTCGATGTGGCGCAGGAACAAATACAGTCCCCTTGTTCGTTCCGCGATCTCTGCATCGAATTGCCCATTGGCTTCCAAGGCCGCCAGTGCTTGCATGAAGCCGCTGACGCGCAAAGAAGCTTCACGCCCACCGCGAATCAACTGAGCCAACTGCACCGCGAACTCAAGTTCGCGAATGCCGCCCGGCCCGAGCTTCAGATTGTCGGCAAGATCCTGACGATCCACTTCCAGGTCGATGCGTCCCTTGAGGTCGCGAAGGCCTTCGATTGCAGTGAAATCAAGATAGCGCCGATACACGAACGGGCGCAGCATCTCTATCAATCTCAGACCTGCGGCGATGTCGCCGGCTACGGGCCTCGCCTTGATCCACGCATAGCGCTCCCATTCCCTCCCTTCGCGCTGGTAGTACTGTTCCATGGCATTGAAGGACAGCGCTACGCGACCAGCACTGCCATAAGGACGCAGCCGGTAGTCGACGCGCAGAACAAAACCTTCCTGGGTGACATCGCCGAGCATCTGCGCCAGCCGCTGGCCAAGACGGGTGAAATATTCCTCGTTGTCCAGCGACCGCGACCCATCGCTCTCCCCTGCCTCCGGAAACGCCAGTATCAGATCTACGTCAGAGGAAAAATTCAGCTCGCCACCGCCGAGCTTGCCCATGGCGATCACGACCAGACGCTGAGTTTCACCCGTTGCCGAACGCGGCACGCCAAAGCGCATTTCCAACTGCGCTTCAACGTGCCGGAGCGCAGCTTCGATGCAGGTCTCCGCAATACGGCTGGCACCAGCCAAGGTATCGGATACCGAATCCTGGCCAGCCAGGTCACGCACAATCAGAGCCGTGCTACCGAGCCGGCGGTAGCGCCGGAGCCGCATCGAAAACTCATCGACACTCTCGCCTGCGCACTCCTGCCATTGCGGCATGCATGCAGGATTACGCAGCAACGCAGCAAACTCCAATGGACGCCGCCGCGCTTCTTCTCGCGCAAATTCACTGGCAAGGAATACCCGATTCAGTAGGTCGCGTGGCAGTGGCTGGGCCGACAGGCCCGGATCGATCTCGTTTAGCTGCGCAAGATACGATTCCACCTGAGTGTGCAGCCAGGAATGAAGTTCACTTGGCCAGCATGCGGAGACGGTCAGGGTATTAGACATCGCCGAAGTGTCGCAGATGCCGGTCGAATTGCAGTAATCAATGAACCCAGACAAACCAATCAGGAACCGGCGTTTGCATCAAGCCCAAATAAAAAACCCGCCGCGATTTGCATCGCTGGCGGGTCGCCCTCCCCTCGCGGCCGGAGCCGAGGCCTACACATTCTAGGCAAGCCCGGTGCAAGCGCACGCCGCAACGCAGCATTAGGCCGATCCGCACACAATCAGGAAATTCTGTAAACCCCATCTCTCAGCAGGCAAGGATAGTGCGTCCAACGCTATGATTAGTGTTTACCCTTCGCCTGGCAACCACACCTCATGTTCAAACTGATTGCTGCCCTCTTGCTGGCGCTTGGCGCCGCTTCGACACCTGAAAGCGTAAAAGCCGTTTCTGTGGCTGCCAGTGTGACTCCGGAACATCCTGAGCAACGTCGCCTGCTGGGCCAGCGTTTCGATCATTACATCCGCGACTTCAAAACCGGCGCGATGGTGTTTGAAGCGACCGAAGAGGATTGGGCGTGGTTGCAGGCAAATGGATTCATTCCCAAGCTGGACAGCGTGCGCACCGCCCAACTCATGCAGCGCGATGCAATGTTCGCGAAATCAATTCCGGGGTTTCCCTGCTATCCCACAGTTGCGGAAACCTACACCGCGATGGATACGCTGATCGCCGCGCATCCGACTCTCGCCAGCAAGGTCGATGTTGGCGACAGCTGGGAAAAATTCTCACCTGGCGGCAATGCCGGTTCCGACATGTGGGTACTGAAGATCACCAACAGCGCCATTGTTGCCGACAAGCCCAAGTTCTTTGCGATGAGCGCTGTGCATGCACGCGAACTGGTGACGGCACCGCTCAGCCTCGGATTTGCGCAGTGGTTGCTCAATAATTACGGTACCGATGCCAACGCGACCTGGCTGGTCGATCACAACGAGTTTCATCTGCTGCTGCAGGCGAATCCTGATGGGCGACTGTTTGTCGAGCAGGGAAATCTCAATCAGCGCAAGAATCGCAATACAACGGGTGGCGGCTCAGGCACCTCCGTCGGTGTCGATGTCAATCGCAACTATCCGTTTGGTTGGGGCGCATTTGGAGGTTCAAGTGGCACGACAACCGCGGAAACCTACCGCGGCGTGAACGCCGGTTCGGAACCCGAGAACCAGGCAATCGTTGGATATATCAACAGTATCTTTCCGGATCGCCGCCCTGGCGCGCCGAGCACCAGTGACCTCACTACGCCCGCTGCAGTCGATACGCGCGGACTGTTTTTTGATATTCACAGCAATGCCAACTCCGTCATCTGGCCTTGGGGCATGACCGGCAGTCCAGGCAATCCGCTGACCGGCAACAATGCTGCATTCGTCGCGCTCGGCCGTCGTCTGACCTGGTTCAACGGCTACGAACCCACACAGTCAAACTCGCTGCCTGCTGACGGTGCGTCCGACGACAACGCCTACGCGTCGCTGGGCGTTCCGGCATTCACAGTCGAACTTGGCGGCTCTGGCTTTCAGTCCGACTGCACAACGTTTCAGAACGAAATCTTCCCGGACAATATGGAGATGATGAAGTACGCGTCACGTATCCTGCAGGCGCCTTATCAGCTCCCCGACGGGCCGGATTCCTACAACATCAGCATCCAGCCGAATCTTCCGTTCCCCAGCGAAACGATTCGCGTTATCGCCATCGCGGATGACACTCGATTCAACAACAGCAATGGCACCCAGGCGACGCAGAACATCGCCAGCGCCAATGCCTACTTCGATGTCGTGCCCTGGCAGGCGGCCGCGGTCGCAATACCGCTTGCGGCCAGCGACGGCGCATTCAACAACAGCAGTGAGTCGGTGGCGGCAGACCTGTCAACCGCCGGGCTGGCAGTCGGCCAGCATCTGCTGTTCGTTCAGTCCAGCGACACCCTCGGAGCCGGACCGCCCAACGCGGTGTTCTTCAATCTGGTCGATGCCGCAAGCGTTGGAACCCTCAATGGCATCGTGCGCGACGCGATGACCAGCGCGGCTTTGGTCGCCAACCTGGCAATTGGCCCAGACACGCTGCAAAGCGCAGCAGACGGCAGCTACAGCTATAGAAGTCTACCGACCACGCTCAATCTGACTGCTCGTAAACCTGGCTATCTCGACGAAACCGCTACGGCCATTCCATTCAATGCGGGTCAGGCCACAGTGCGCAACATCAACATGCTGCCGACCTGCAATGCCTTCGTCGACGATGTGCAAGGCGCCAATCCCGGGTGGACAGTGCAAGCGCCGTGGGGAATGCAAACGGGCACTGGCATCAACAGTGCTTCGACCACATTCTGGAGCGACAGCCCTGCCGGCAGCTATGCCAACAGTCTGAGTTCTGGCGTTTCGCTCACGTCGCCAGTACGCAACTTTTCTGGGCTGGATGGCGTACGTCTGGAATTCGATCATCGCTGCGTGACCGAGGCGACCTTTGACTTCGGCAACGTCGAATTCTCAACCAACAACGGCACCACATGGTCAAGCTTCGTGTTCCGTTGCGACGGCGAAAATACCGCTTGGCGCCACGAGTCGATCCAACTACCGCAACTCGACAATCAGGCCAATGCCCGCGTGCGTTTCCGACTGACTACTGATACCTCCCAGGTGCGCGACGGCTGGTGGATCGACAACATCCGCCTGGAATCCGCCGGCCCGGCCTGCCGCGCATTGCAGTCGGTCAGTCCTGGGATCTTCGAAAACGGATTCGAGTAAAAACGCGCCCGGCAAATTCCGTTGACAAATGTGGGAGCGGCGTGAGCCGCGATGCTCTTGCTCTGATTCTAGACCAGAAAAAGAGCATCGCGGCTTACGCCGTGCATGGAAGCACAAGTGTCGTCGTAGGCAGGATGCCGAAAGACGACCGCCGCTCCTACATTTATTTTTCTTTTGCCGCCAGCTGCATATCGAGCTGACGTCGCTTCTCTTCGCGGTTCATCAGCCACCAGGCAATGAACGCAGCGATGCTGACGACAGTCATCATGATCGTCGCCAGTGCATTGATCTTCGGGCTGGGGCCGAGACGCACTGAGGAAAATACCTTTATCGGCAGTGTCGTCGAGTCGGGCCCGGCGACGAAGCTCGATATCACCACATCGTCCAGCGACAGCGTAAACGCCAGCAACCAGCCTGACACCAGCGCCGGTGCGATGATCGGCAGTGTGATCAGGAAAAACACCTTGATACGGTTGGCACCAAGATCCATAGCCGCCTCTTCCAGCGACTTGTCGAGCTCGGCCAGACGCGAAGAAACCACAACGGTCACAAAGGCCAGCGTAAAGGTGACATGCGCGATCCAGATCGAGGTGATGCCCTTGGGCGCAAGACCGACCAGCTCACCGAGCGATACGAACATCAACAAGGTGGAGAGTCCGATGATCACCTCCGGCATCACCAGTGGGGCGGTGATCAAGGCACCGAACAATGTTTTGCCCGGAAACTTTCCCATCCGCGTCATCGCCAGCGCTGCCATCGTGCCCAGCACCACCGCAGCGGTGGCGGTGAGAAACGCAATCTTGATGCTGATCCACGCAGCCTTGATCATCTGCTCGTCTTTCAGCAGATTGACATACCATTTGACCGAGAATCCCTGCCATACGGTGGCCAACTTGCCCTCGTTGAACGAATAGACCACGACGATCAACATGGGCAGATAGAGGAAGGCAAACCCCATGCCGAGCACCACCCATGTCGTCCAGCTCTTGCGGGCAGTACTCATGCCAGCCTCCCTTCCATCTCGCGCTGCTGCACGCGATTGAAGATCAGGATCGGAATCATCAGCAGAATCAACATCACGATCGCCACAGCCGATGCGGCCGGCCAGTCGCGGTTGACGAAGAACTCGGTCCAAAGCACGCGGCCGATCATCAAGGTGTCTGGGCCGCCGAGCATTTCCGGAATGACGAATTCGCCGACCGCAGGAATCATCACCAGCATGCAGCCAGCGATAATGCCAGCGCGCGACAGAGGCAGGGTAATCTTGAGGAAGGCTTTCCAGGGTTTTGCCCCCAGGTCGTATGCCGCTTCCAACAGGCGGTTATCGTGCTTGACCAGGTTGGTGTACAGCGGCAGCACCATGAATGGTAAATAGCAGTAGACGATGCCGATATAGGCCGCGGTCGGGGTGTACAGAATCTCCAGTGGCTTGTCGATCAGCCCGAGATTGATCAGCAAATCATTCAGCAGTCCGTTTTTTTTCAGAATGCCGACCCAGGCGTAGACGCGGATCAGAAATGAGGTCCATGAGGGCAGTATCACCAGCATCAGAGCGATATTGCGTGCTGCTGGCGACAGTCTGGCGATCACGTAGGCGATGGGATAGCCGATCAACAACGTCAGGAAGGTTGAGATCGCAGCGATCTTGATCGAGCTGGCATAGGCCTGCACATACTGCGAATCAGTGATCAGGGCGAGATAGTTGGTGAGATTGAGCTTCAGCGTGACCGCGTTGTCGATCAGCTCCAGCACCGGTGTATACGGCGGCATCGCGATCGCGAGCGTCGAAAACGAAATCTTCAGCACGATCAGGAACGGGATCGCGAAGAACAGCAGCAGCCACATATAGGGCACCGAAATCACCGCCCAGCGCGGGTGCGGCAGGAGTTTTCTCAGCACGGTGAGGTTCATGATGTCAGCACCATGCCGGCGTTGTCACCCCAGCTCACCCACACATCATCGCCCCAGGTCATGCCTTCGCTGGCCCAGCGTTGCTGGTTGGCGAAGTTCGCCATGACCTTGAAGCCGCTGGGCAGGCGCACGTGGAACACCGAGTGGCTGCCGAAGTAGGCGATGTCTTCGATCTTGCCGCGCGCCTTGTTATGCGCCTGCGCCGGCTCTTCCTTGCTGATGGTCAGCTTTTCGGGGCGGACCGCAAAGCCGACCTCCTGACCTTCGTAACCGGATATGCCGTGGCCGACATAAATTGGCGTCGGCAACGACGGCGAGCGGATGGTGACGTAGTCGGCCATGTCCTCGTCGATCTTGCCGTCGAACATATTCACTGAACCGATGAACTCGGCGGCGAAGCGGCTGGTGGGTGACTCGTAGATTTCGTCCGGCGTACCGATCTGGCGAATGCGGCCGGAATCCATCAGCGCAATGCGGTGCGCCATCGTCATCGCTTCTTCCTGGTCATGGGTGACCATGACGCAGGTGACGCCCTGCTTCTCGATGATGTTGACCAGCTCCAGCTGCATTTGCGAGCGCAGCTTCTTGTCGAGGGCGCCCATGGGCTCATCGAGCAACAGCAGCTTCGGGCCCTTTGCCAGCGAACGCGCCAGCGCGACACGCTGTTGCTGACCGCCGGAGAGCTGATGCGGTTTGCGTTTGGCGAAACGCGTCATCTGCACGATGGTCAGCATTTCGTCGACACGCTTGGCGATCACATCGCGGGCTAGGCCATCCTGCTTCAGGCCGAAGGCGATGTTCTGTTCCACCGTCATATGCGGAAATAAGGCGTAGGACTGAAACATCATGTTGATCGGCCGCTCGTACGGCGGCAGGTCGTTCATCACTTGGCCATCGAGATAGATCTTGCCGGCGGTGGGTTTTTCAAACCCCCCCAGGCAGCGCAGCAACGTGGACTTTCCGCAGCCCGAACCACCCAGCAGGGCGAAGATCTCGCCCTTGCGGATGTTCAGCGTGGTGTCGTCGACGGCGACGAAGCCGTCGAACTCCTTGCGCACATCGACAATGCGCAGGTAATCCTCGACGGTGGTTTTTTCCGTGCGCGCCGGGTCTTTGGTGCCGCTGGATAGTTCCGCTGCCATTTCCGCTCCCGATTCCATCAGTTTTGTAGGGCAGGCATGCCGCTGCCTGTTTCTGCTGTCGCATCGAGAAGCGAGCAGGCGACACGCCTGCCCTACAGGATGCGCGGCACCCGTATCGGCTTATTTGCCGGTCTTCAGCTCAGTCCAGATGCGCGAGTACTGGCGGTCGACTTCGGGCGGAATGATTGCGAAGGTGAACAGCTTGGCCTGCACTTCCGGTGGCGGGAAGATGGTCGGATCGCCGACGATTTCCTGGTCCATCAGCGGCCAGGAAGCGGGAATGGCGTTGGGGTAGCTAATGTAGTCAGAGTTCTTCGCCATCACTGCCGGGTCGATCATCTCGTTGATGAAGGCATAGGCGGCGTCGACATTTTTCGCATCCTTGGGAATCGCCATCATGTCGAACCACTGCGGCGCGCCTTCCTTGGGAATGGCGAAACCGATGATTACGCCATTCTCGGCTTCGGCAGCGCGATCACGTGCCTGGATGATGTCGCCGGACCAGCCCACCACCAGGCAGGTGTCGCCATTGGCCATGGCATCGATGTACTGCGACGAATGGAAATTGCCGATGTAGGGGCGGATGGTTTTGAGCAGCGCTGCAGCCTTGTCGATGACTGCGGCATCCTGGCTGTTGGGGTCTTCGCCCAGATAGTTGAGCGCGATCGGAATCAGCTCGGAGGGCGTATCCAGCAGCGTGACGCCGCAGTCCTTGAGCTTGGAGATATTCTCGGGCTTGAATACCAGATCCCAGCTGTTGGTAAGGTCGGTGTTGCCGAATGCCTCGGTCACCTTGTCGACGTTGTAGCCGATGCCGGTGGTGCCCCACATGTAGGGAATGCCGTATTGATTGCCCGGGTCCTGATTGGCGATGCGTGCCATCAGTGCAGCGTCCAGATTGGCATAGTTCGGAATCTTGCTGCGGTCCAGCGGCTGATATACGCCGGCCTGGATCTGGCGCCCGAAAAAATTGATCGTGGGTACTACCACATCGTAGCCGCTGGAACCGGCAAGCAGCTTGGTCTCCAGCACTTCGTTGCTGTCGAATACATCGTAGGTGATCTTGATGCCGGTCTTCGCTTCGAAGTTCGGGACGGTGTCTTCGGCGATGTAGTCAGACCAGTTATAGATGTTGACGTTCTTGGACGCAGCCGGTGCCGCTGGTGCGGCCGTGGTCGCAGTGGGTGCAGCTTCTTCGCCGCCGCCACAGGCAGCAAGCAGGGACGCGGCGATCATCAGGGAAAGAAAGCGCAGTTTCATCTTGGTCTCCGAAGTACTGAGGGGTGGCTGCTGTTGTAGCTGCGGGGCTAGACCCGCACGCTCTTGATCTACCGTGACGCGGCCTGGAATCGAAAGCTTGCGGGTCAGGCCCCGCACCTATATCCGTTTGCCAATGTAAGTGCCATTCACATCAAATTCCCAATTCAGTGGCGGTCTGATCGAGCGCCTTCCAGGTCTTCTCGAACATCTCGTCGATCTGCGTGTGGTTGATGATCAGAGGGGGTGATAACAACATCGAATCATTCGTCGCACGCAGGATCAGTCCATTGCTCAGTGCATGATCCCGGCACTGCACCCCGACTTTACCGCGCTCGGGGAAAAACGCACGCTTGCGTTTGTCCGGTACCAGTTCGAGCGCACCGACCATGCCGGCGATGCGCGCCTCACCCACCAGGCGATGCTCGCCCAGCTCCTGCCAGCGTTCCTTGAGATAGGGCGCGGTTTCGGTCTTGCAGCGGTCGACGATGCCTTCTTCCTGAAGAATCCGGATGTTTTCCAGGGCCACGGCGGCACAGACCGGATGCCCGGAGTAGGTATAACCGTGCGCCAGCTCGCCGCCCTTGTCCTTGAGGACTTGGGCCACGCGGTCGTTGAACATCACCGCGCCGATGGGGATGTAACCCGAACTCAGGCCCTTGGCGATCGGCATGATGTCGGCCTGGAAACCGAAATACTGCTGGCCGAACCATTCACCGGTACGCCCGAATCCGCAGATCACCTCGTCGGCGATCAGCAGCACGTCGTATTTGCGACAGATGCGTTCGATCTCCGGCCAGTAACTGATCGGTGGGATATAGACGCCGATGGCGCCCATGATCGGCTCACCGATAAAGGCGGCGACGCGCTCCGGCCCCAGTTCCAGGATTTTTTGCTCCAGCCGCCGTGCTGCGACGAGACCGTATTCCTCCGGCGACAGATCGCCGCCGTCGGCGAACCAGAACGGTGGCTCGATATGGTGGATATCGGGAATGGGCAGGCCGCCCTGGGCATGCATGCCCTTCATGCCGCCCAGGCTGGCACCGGCCACGGTAGAGCCGTGATAGCCGTTGTAGCGACCGATCACGATGTTCTTGGTCGGCTGATCCTGCACCTTCCAGAAATGCCGCACCATGCGCAGGATGGTGTCATTGGCTTCGGAGCCCGAGTTGGTGAAGAACGCATGGTTCAAATCACCCGGCGAGAGTTCCGCCAGTTTGGCGGCAAGGCGCACCGTGGGTTCGGTGGTGCAGCTGAAGAAGCTGTTGTAGTAAGCAAGCTGCGTCATCTGCTTTGATGCGACTTCGCCCAGTTCCCTGCGCCCGTAGCCGATGTTGACGCACCACAGTCCCGCGAACGCATCGAGCAATTTGTTGCCCTCACCATCCCAGACGTAGACGCCTTCGCCGCGCGTCAGGATGCGCGTGCCGCGCTTGGCCAGCGCGGCGTTGTCGTTGAATGGATGCAGATGGTGCGCGGCGTCCAGGCGCTGCAGGGTGGGCATGTCGGGGTGGTGCATCGGAGATTCCTCAGCGTTGTAGGTCGGGGGCTTGCTCCCGACGCATCTCGGTCGGTTTTGCAGAA
>JANMUE010000475.1:0-8223 GCA_031391205.1 Lysobacterales bacterium
CTTGCTCCGCTGCTCTTGCTTTTCATCTCCGATTGCGATCAAAGATCAAAAGCAGCGGAGCAAGCCCCGCTCTACACAAGCAACGTCAAAGGCAAGGGCAGTGGAGCAAGTTCCACCGCCTCGCCATGGATGACCTACTTCAGATTTTCCTGCAAGCTGCGCTTGAGCAAATCTTCCGCCACTTCGTGCTCACCTTTGCGCCAGGCCATCCGCGCCAGACGTCGATAGGCGACACTGCGCAACAGTGGCTGTGTGGTCTTGGCCAGCACATCGCGGTACATCGCCTCGATCTGTTCGGTCTTGCCGTCGCGCCGATAAAGGCACTCCAGCGCAACCAGATCACGCAGCGCCTGCGCGGCCGGATCGTTCGACCTCGCGCCCAAACGCGCGAACCCCTGGCGCTGCACCTGCCCACCGCTGCAGAGCTGACGTGCCTGGACGCGAGCGGTTTCGCCGCCACGATGCGCGAACGCAGATTCTGCCGGCAGAATGCTTAACACCACTGCCAGGGCGACTGCCCAGAACGTTTTCAATTGCATGTTCATCTTGGTCTCCATCGGACTGGAATCGGGGGCCTACTGACGCTGCAATCTCGTCGATTGAAGCGGTCGGGAGGTTACCTGTAGCAACGCAGGCACTATCATGCGGTTGACCCACTCACCGGACAGCCAGCATGGAAACTCGGTTCGAGAGCTTCAGCAGCTTCTATCCCTACTATCTCGGCGAGCACGCCAACCGCACCTGCAGGCGCCTGCATTTCTTTGGCAGTGCGCTGATCGTGCTTCTGGTCGCCGTCGTCGTCTCGGGCCTGGTGCACCCCTGGTGGCTGCTCTGCCTTCCGCTGATCGGCTACGGCTTCGCCTGGGTCGGCCACTTCGTGTTCGAGAAAAACCGCCCGGCCACCTTCAAGCATCCCCTTTACAGCCTCGCTGGCGACTGGGTGATGTTCAAGGACATGCTGATTGGCAAAATACCGTTCTAAGGCACCTCTGAACAAGTCCGGAGCCGCGATAGCCCCCTGAGTCAGGGGGCGAAAAACCGCAGGTTGACCAGCTTCGCTGTTGAGAGCGACCAGCTAGCGCTGTTAAAAACGACCGGCTCCGCCGTTGAGAGCTAGGGTGTGGCAAGCAATAAGCTGTGTAGCGAAGTCGAAGTGGTGACTTATTCAGAGCTTCCCTAATGTGTGATCGGCTGCTGTGGTAGCGGCGTGCGCCGCGATTCTCAACGATTCGATCTCAACCAGGTAAGGCCAGCGGGCTACAACGGTGTGCGATGAAGATTGATGACGGTGGGAACGTCAGCGCCGTTTGGCAACAAGGTAAAGACTGCCTCGCCCGCGGCAAATGACGCGAAACGCCCGCTACCGATCTGAGTGAGTACGGTACCAGTGCCCGTGCGTTGTGCCTTGTACACAGGGCCGGAAATCACCTCATACGAACGCGAGTCGGCCTGCATCACATACCAGGTGTTGCGGCCGGCTTCATCGTAGGTCACCCAGGTCAGCACGAGTCGATCAGGCACATGGTGTTCGACGAACCAGCCCTGACCCCGATGCTCCGGATTCCACCACAAACCCGAGTAGTCGAGCAGCGCGCCGAAATCGTCGAAGTTCGCTCCGGGTGTGGGCGCTGCTACCTCGAATGCAATCTCAGGCTCCGGTTCCGAGGCGTTCGATACATCGGCATTGACCAGACGCGCGCGATACTGCCCCTGTGGCAACTTGCCCAGGCTTACGTCCCGCGCCGACATGACAGGAGAGGGAATGCAAAAAATTTGTGCGGTCACACCGATCGAGATGATGCCCTGCGCATGCTTGACCTCGGCAATGGCGCGGCACGCCGGGAGCATCACGCGCGCATAAACGGGTTGTAACGCACGTGGCGTGGCGGGCAGTATTTCGAATCCGTCATCGGGAATCTGTGCGCGCGTCGCTCCGATACCAGCGAACCACAGCGTGGCGATGGCGAGCAGTAGCCGCGGTGCTCGCACTGCCCGCCGCGCGCGCGCCCGGCCGCGCGCGCTTGACGGCTTGGTGGTGGAATACTTGGTCAAAAAATCAATCTTGCTCATGCTTGCTGCCTCATGCCGTCAGCGGGAATGCAACGTCGAACCCTCGAAACAAATCCCACGCGCCGCGCGCAGCGTGTTCAGGGTCGCCTGTTGGCGACAATTAAAACGCGAAACCAAGCCCAAACCGCAGCACATGGCCGCGGGAGAAATAGGTGTCTGCGTACTCGACGCGCTCGATCGTGAGGTTCACGCGCTCACCGGCGCGCCAGTTCGCGCCCAGGCCGAAATGTGCCTCGGTCGAATCTCGATCCGGAAGAACGATCAGTGTGCCGGGGTCGTCATGCATGCGGCTGAGACCCATGCGAGCGAATACCGAGACACGTCGAAACTCCGGTGTGTAGGCGAGCAAGGAAACATCGTGCGTGGAAACCTCGGGCTTGAGCACCGACAGGTTCTCGTCGAAGATGCGGTGGTAACCGTACTCCAATGCGAGATGCGCATTGAATCGATAGCCAACATTCAGACCCCAGGCATTGCTGTTGCCCGCATCGTCGGCTAAATCACCGCAGGGCGCGACGCAGATTCTCGGATTGTAGATGTCGGACTGCCCTGCATCGATGCCTGCGTACCAGTTGTGTTCGCCCGCATGAGCCGACACGGCGGACATTCCGATCAGCAACGCCAGGGATTTCGCGACTGGGCGTTTCCATCGATTGAGGTGCGCGTCGGTGGGTCGAGAGCCGGCAAGTACAAAGCGCCGCCAATTCGGGTTATCGGTATTCGCAGTGGAACCCCTGCGCAGCATTGTGTGCAATAGCGAGATTTGATTCATTTTGAATGCTCCGTTTTGCTTCACGACCAGACCTCGAGTCGATTAACGCACATCTTCCGCTCAGCAGGCACCGTCACAAGCCCGCGCTTGTTTCAAAACCTCCGGCAAACACGACATCCGGATTGGGCACCGCCAGTTTCGTGCTAATCAGCAGTCGACCGAGATTTGCGGTGTTCGCTGCGACGTAAAGCGTTCCGTCGGCCGCGATCCAGGTGTCGGTGCCGCTGCTGTAGTTGGCGCCGCCGTCGAACACGTCGAAGCTGGAAATGCTGCCCGACGCCGGCCCCTGCGAAGTCGGCACAGCGATCACCTGCCCCACCGAGAGCAGGCGTTGAGGCGCCAGTCCCGAACGAAGCAACCAAATGTCCTTGGTATTGCCTGGATCGGTGTTTGCCTCGATCACGACGTAGCCGTTGCTCAACACCGCGACCGCGTTGAAGGATCGCCAGGTGCGGCCGGGTTCCGGTTCGTATGGCACCACATTCAATCCGATCAGCGCCATTAACTGGGGACGCTCGCCAGCGCGAACACGCCAGAGTCCGGTAGGCGTTCCGCCCTCTGGCGTATCGACGCTGGCAACAAAGGCCGCGTATCCACCGGCAACAGCGAGCGAGTCGGTATTGAAAGTTCGCCAGCTGGAGTTGATCCAGTTCGGCCCGTAATAGCCGCTTGCCTCGGTGAACGCGATGCCGCGATTAGCGAATCCATCGTGGTGGAACAGCCCGAGACGATTGCCCTGGGGCGGCACCCGCCAGTCGGCAAAGAAGACCAGCCCGCCCGCGCCGGAGGATTGCGGCGCATTGAAGCCGAAGTTCGCAAACACCGCGGTGGCTGCGCCGACTTCAGGACCTCGCGAACCACTCTCGCCATTCAATGCGATTGCGCGCGGGGCGCCATTGCATAGTTCCCACAGGCCTTCGCGCGCGCCACTGATGGCAAGGCGGGCATTAATCTGTCCGCTGGTCGAAACCGACATCCGCGCGATGCCATTAGTAAAATTCAGGAAGGTTTCGCCGCTCGACAGGCCAGGCGCGAGCGCGGGATCCGACGCGCCGGAACGCATGCAAGGCAGATTGCCCAATCCCGGAACGTGGCGCGCGACAACCTGGCTGTTGCTACCTCCCGCGCCGATGATTTTTGCGCTAATCAGCATCGCACCGCTATTGAGCATGCGCGCGGTCGCGAAGTCTCCGGCGTTATCGAATACCCAGTTGCTGCCCAGGCCCGGCCCGAGCGCCGAGTCGGTAGAACCCCGGGCCACTTCGATGTTGCGAATTCCATCCCAACGCCAGAGACCGTAACTGGCATTGAGCGTCGCTGCCGGATCGCCGGCACGCGCGAGGAAGTTGCGCTGACCATCCGGTGCCGCGCCGCCCCAACCGTTGTCGATGCTCAGGAAGACATGTGCCGCCTCCGCCCCGTTGCGACCCGGACCCATCACACCGTTAGTAGCCAACTGTGTGTATCGCGACAACCGTCCATTGTGTCGCGCCCAATACCCCGCGATCGCGCCGGGGCTGGTGACACGGAAACCGAACAGGCTGGCGCCGATGTCACCGACCCAGACGTCAGTGATGTCGCGCGCGGTTCCCGCAGGGAGATCCGCAGCCACCACCTGTCCGTTCTCGCCGGCGATGACCTGCCATGTCGGCACCTGCGCCGCAATCGGTAGCGAAACAAACGCCAGCATCGCCAACGTAATTTTTGTCCTGAACATGCCTGCTCCTGAATAGACACTGGGGCCCGGCCAACGAGTGCTGCGCAATCGATGACGTCGCTTGGCCGTGGATGCTAAGGTTCCATTGGCGTGCAGTAAGCACGCGGCGGAAACGGCTTGGTAACGGATCGGTAACGCCGTGCATCCGCTACGCCCCTACCCCGGAACGACGATAGGCGCACAATGGAACGGACCTCCTACAGCTATCGCTTCGGTTCAGCCGAATTCGATGAAGCGCGGTTCGAGCTGCGCGTTGCAGGATTGCCGGTCGAGGTTGAGCGGCGCGCGC
Organism: Lysobacterales bacterium; assembly: GCA_031391205.1. Lineage (GTDB taxonomy): Bacteria > Pseudomonadota > Gammaproteobacteria > Xanthomonadales > Ahniellaceae > 0-14-3-00-62-12. The sequence goes on from JANMUE010000475.1 coordinate 4,849, forward strand.
TTGAAGTGCTGAGCTACCTGCTCAGGCATGCCGGCGAAGTGGTAACCAAGGACGAATTGCTGCGTGAGGTTTGGGCGGGACGCATCACCGTCGACAAAGTCCTGCCCAACGCGATCAACAAGCTGCGCCGTGCGCTCGGCGAGGCCAATGCAGGGCATATTTCGACGCAGGCACGGCTGGGTTATCGACTGGATGGCGCGGTCGCACGCACGGCGGTCGGACGGCAGCTGGCCAGCGAACTGAACTTCGAAGCCGGCCAGCCCGTTTCCGGGCGCGAGAACTTCATATTGCGGCAGCAGCTCGGCAAGACCCGCGGCAGCGAAGTCTGGCTGGCCGCGCATGCAAAGACGCGGGAGACGCGCGTCTACAAGTTTGCGCTGGACAGCGACCATCTTCGGTCGCTCAAGCGCGAGGCTACGCTGCTACGCGTATTGCACGAAAGTCTTGATGACTGCTCGCATTTCATCGACATCATCGACTGGAACTTCGAGAACGCGCCGTATTTTCTCGAGTGCGAATTCGGTGGCCAAAGCCTGCTCGAATGGGCCAGTGCGCACCTTGCGCAATTGCCGGTCGACCAGCGCATTGCGATTTTTCTGCAGATTGCCGACGCAGTGGCGGCAGCACATTCGGTCGGCGTGCTGCATAAGGATCTCAAGCCTGCCAACGTCCTGATCGCCGACGAAGGCGGCACCATGCGGGTTCGTCTGACCGACTTCGGCAGCGGGCGACTGCTCGATCCGGATCGTCTGGAGTCGCTCGGCATCACGCAAATGGGCATGACAGTGACCGAGAGTCTGGCCAGCGACCCGGGATCGGGGACACCGCTGTATGTCGCGCCGGAAGTCTTTGCCGGTCAGGCGCCGACCATACAAAGCGATGTCTTCGCCCTCGGTATTCTTCTGTATCAGCTGCTGTCGGGGCGAATCACTCAGCCCATGACATCGGGTTGGGAACAGAATGTGGCCAACCCCTTATTACAGGAAGATATACGCAACGCAACGGACGGCAATCCGGAGCGGCGCCTCGCAAACGCCGGCGAGCTGGCGGCACGGCTGCGCCGGCTCGACACACGGCGCATTGATGCCGAGCGTCTGGCACAACAGGCGCAGGAAGCACAGCGTGTGCATGAGGCACTGGCGCGTACCCAAGCGCGGCGACCATACCTCATTGCCTTGATCGCGGCGCTGACCGCAGGCGTAGTACTCGCAGTAGTGCTTCAGCAATCGGCGGTTCGGGCTCGCAATGCCACCGCCGCCGAACTGGAGCGGGCTACCGCGATCACGCGCTTCGTCAATGAGGACTTGATCGGGCGCTCGAACCCGCTGGTCAATGCCAAGGGGGCGGATGCGACCTTGCGCGACGTACTGCTCGCGGCCCGCAATCGCGTGGCCACGCGTTTCGCCTATCAGCCTCGATCCGAGGCTACGATCCGCGCCAGCCTGGCAACACTCTTCAATGACATCGACCTGTGGACGGAAGCCGAAGCCGAGGCACGCCGTGCGCTGACGCTGTATGAGCAAACGCAAGGTTCCACTAGTGACGATGCGCTCAGCGCCCGCGCGACCCTGGCACGCATTCTCAGTCGACTGGGACGCAGCGACGAAGCCCAGAGCCAACTTGGCACACTGGAAAGCGAACTCGCGGGGCGCGAGACCACCGCGCAGTCGCGGTATCTGCTTGCGTCGGTACGCAGCACCTATCTGATCGGCCGCGCCGACTACTCTGGTGCGATTCCGGAACTGCAGGCCGCCGTCAAGGCGCTGCTGGAATTCGAACCGGACAACATCGTTGTGCTCGACACCCTGCGCCTGGACCTGATCTCGTGCTACACGTTTGCCGCGCAGCACGATGCCGCCCGCAAAGAGGCGCAGCAATTGATCGCTGAGGCGGGGCAGCGCGAGGAGGATTCCGCGCTGACGATCGCACTGACCAAGCTCGCCATCGTGCGCGCGCTTGAGGAGGATCATGCTGAGGTGGAAGCCCTTCTGCTGGAGGCGCAACCGGTGATCGTCGAGCGGCTGGGGGACAACCATTCACGTCATCTGCGATTGTTGAACGAATTGATGGCCGTCGCCTTTCGTCGCGCCGACTGGGTCAAGGCCATGCACTATGGGCAACTCGTACACGAGCGTGCGCGTTTGAAGTTTGGCGATGCGCATTCGCTCACCTATACCACCCTGGCCAATTGGGGACGGTCGCTGCACGAAGCCGGCCGGCCGCAAGAGGCGGCCATACGGCTGCGCGAGGCGCATACGCATTTGGTGGAAATCTCGGGTGTCGATGCACCGCAAACTCAGGATGTTGCGTTTGTACTCGCGAGCGTCGAACTGGAGCTTGGCCGAAGCACTGCCGCACAGGCGGTGATCGCGGACCTTGATGCCGAAATCCTCGAAGCGGGTCGCAGTACCGGTATGTGGTCGTTCGGAATCGATGCGCTGCGCGGCATGCTGCTGCTGCAGCAAGGCAATACGAAATCGGCAAAGCCGTTGCTGGAGTCTGCGTTGAAAGGGATGGAGTCGGAAGAAGACCTAGAGACGCCCGGCCGCATTTACGCCGACGCGAGGCGTGCGCTCACGAGCATTCGCTGAAGTCATCGGGCCGGCGCTTGGCCGAGCTGGTTTCTTGCCATGATGCTGGCACTACAATCGGCTCGATCGATCGGAGCCGCCGGTATGCCAACCCAGTTTGAAAGTTTCAGCGCGTTCTATCCCTATTATCTCGGTGAGCACGTCAACCGCGCCCACAGGTGCCTGCATTTCTTCGGTAGTGCGGTGCTTCTGCTCGTCGTCTCAGGCCTGGTGCATCCCTGGTGGCTGCTCTTCCGCCGATCGGTTACGGCTTCGCCTGGGTCGGCCACTTCGTGTTCGAGAAAAACCGCCCGGCCACCTTCAAGAATCCCCTTTACAGCCTCGTCGGCGACTGGGTGATGTTCAAGGATATCCTCGTCGGCAAGATTCCATTCTGAGCATGCACACGGTCCTGATCAGCATGGCGCTGCTGGTGCTCAGCAACGTGTTCATGACCTTCGCCTGGTATGCACATCTCAAGGAATTGAGTGCCAAACCCTGGATCATTGCGGCGCTGATCAGCTGGGGGAATCGCCCTGTTCGAGTACCTGTTGCAGGTGCCCGCCAATCGCATCGGTTACAGCGTGCTGAGTGTCGGCCAGCTGAAGATTCTGCAGGAGATCATCACGCTCACGGTGTTCGTACCATTCGCTGTGTTTTATCTGAAAGAGCCGTTGAAGACCGACTATCTCTGGGCCGGACTTTGCCTGCTGGGCGCGGCCTACTTCGTGTTTCGCGACAAGATGTGATGCAACTATGTAGGAGCGGCGTGAGCCGCGAAGCTCTTGCTCTGATGTTTGAAAAT
>JANMUE010000497.1:0-1090 GCA_031391205.1 Lysobacterales bacterium
GCTCGACCGATGGCCACCATTTGCTGCTCACCACCGGAGAGCGTGCCTGCCAGTTGTTTGTAGCGTTCCTTTAGGCGCGGGAATAGCCCGTAAACGCGCTCAATATCAGCGGCGATCACGTCGTTGTCATTGCGGCAGTACGCACCCATTTGCAGATTTTCGTGCACACTGAGGCGACTAAACACGCCGCGTCCCTCTGGCACCATGACCAAGCCACGCTCAGCAAAACCATGTGCCGGTATCTGGCTGATATCCTCGCCGACATAGCTGATGCGACCAGCGCTGGGACGCAGCAATCCGCACAGGGTCTTGAGTGAAGTGGTCTTGCCGGCGCCGTTGGCACCGATCAATGCGACCAATTCGCCACTGCGAATTTCCAGATCGATGCCTTTCACGGCGTGAATGCCGCCATAGGCCACTTCGAGACCTTCGACCTTCAGTAACGGTGGCGATGACGCATCGCTCATGCCTCTGCAACTCCGAGATAGGCTTCAATCACCTTCGGATCGTTCTTCACCACCTCGGGCACGCCCTCGGCGATTTTCCTGCCGTATTCGAGTACGGCGATACGATCACACAAGCCCATCATTAACTTCACATCGTGTTCGATCAGCAAAATCGTCACGCCGTCATTGCGGATTTTTTGTAGCAGTTGCTTAAGCGCTGCGGTTTCCTTGCTGTTCATACCGGCGGCAGGTTCATCCAATGCCAGCAGCGTCGGATCGGTGGCCAAGGCACGGGCAATCTCCAGACGACGCTGATCCCCGTAGGATAAATTTTTGGCGGTGTCATCGGCGCGATCACCAATACCAACATAGGCCAATAATTCAGCAGCACGCGTCTGTATCGCCGCTTCTTCACGACGTGTTGCGGCACTGCGCAGGATCGCGCCGATCACGCCGGCACGAGTGCGGGCGTGTCGCCCCACCATCACGTTTTCCAGTGCGGTCATGTTGTGGAACAGGCGGATGTTCTGAAAGGTGCGGGCGATGCCACTGGTCACCACCACATGTGATTTGGCACGAAACAGATCGCCGCCATTGAAGGTGAAGCTGCCCTCATCGGGCTGGTATAGGCCGGTCAACACATT
>JANMUE010000016.1:0-1499 GCA_031391205.1 Lysobacterales bacterium
GGATGGCTATATTCGTTTGCGGCCGGGTCAGCCGGCAGCCGATGCATCGGGCGTGCGACGGATCACCATCAACTGCTGGCCGACGGCGTATCGCTTCAAGCGTGGTCACAAAATGCGACTGATCATCGGCAGCGGTGCGCACCCCCGTTACGCACGCAATCTCGGTACCGGTGAGCCGCTGGCAACCGCCACGCACATGGTGAGCGCGCATCAGCAGATTCTGCATGGAGCGATGCATGGCTCAGTGGTGAGTCTGATGGTGTCTGGCTAGTGTCACCCCGTTAATAACCTAACCCGTCAAGGGCAACCATGAGGACCTGCTGGTTATGGTGCTTGCCACTGTTCGGGTGCTGAACAACATCACACAAACCATCTGCTTCAATCGCAAGAGCAATTTCCTCGAAGGAAATTCCTCGACCAGCTTTCAATTCCGCGTTCTTCTCATGGTCCCAGCGAAAGGGGGAGCGCGGAGCCGGGTTCGGTATTTCGGCTAATGAGCGCATGAAAATACAGCAACCCGGCGCCGCGTTCCATGATGTTGCGGTTGACCTGTCGTACGTCATGGCGTACGTTGCATCCCAAGGAGAATGTCATGACCAATCTTACCGCCAGCGAAGCCCGTGCCAGTCTTTACCGTCTAATTGATCAGGCTGCTGAATCGCATCGTCCCATTCTGATTTCCGGCAAGCGTGGTAGCGCCGTGCTGGTGTCAGCCGAGGATTGGCAGGCCATTCAGGAAACCCTGCACTTGCTGTCCATTCCCGGCATGCGTGAATCCATCAGGAAGGGCATGACTGAACCACTTGCCAAGAGCGCGAAGAGACTCAATTGGTGAAGTGGCAAGTTGTCTATGCCAAAGCCGCGTTGAAGGATGCCAAGAAGCTATCCGCTGCCGGCTTGAAAGACAAAGCGCAGGCATTGCTGGATTTATTGGCGGGCGATCCGTTTCAGAATCCACCGCCATATGAAAAGCTGGTGGGAGACCTCGAAGGCGCGTATTCAAGGCGCATCAACATCCAGCACCGGCTGGTGTATCAAGTGTTCAAGAAAGAAAAGATCGTCCGAGTGCTACGCATGTGGACGCACTATGAATAAAGATTGATGTCGTCCATTGAAGATCGTTTTGCGCCGCATCACGCAGCGCCGCCACATACCGAACCAGCGAGTCGTGGTTGCGCCGCTAGAGCATATTGACGGTGAAGAAATACGTTCCGCCGGGAATCCACGCACGCCGATAGTCGGGCATGACAACCTCTTCGTTAGCAGCGCGATTGCCTACATCATCGCATCATCATTCGGCGCACACGCGTGTGCGCCTCTTTCTATTGTTTAAAACTCTGCCGCAGATGATCCACCAAACATCGCACTGCACGCGGCACCTGTGCGGTCCACGGGCGGATGGCGTGAATGTGCTGGCCGAAAAATCCGACTGGCTTCCAATCCGATAACACGTGTTGCAGTTGCCCGTGCTGCAACGCATCCGATGCGGTGAAGTCGGG